>JAWWDW010000162.1:0-5047 GCA_033719735.1 Robiginitalea sp.
ACCCCCGAAAGCACGGATGAAGGCGAGGCTGCCTCCGAAGCGGGGGAAGCGAAAGCCGTGGAACAGAAGAAATAAGGGTTCACAGTATGGTGGTGAACAAAGCATCCTGATACCAATAATCGCAGAGCTATAAACACAACATGGGTTTATTTGACAGACTTTTTGGAGGAGGAAAGAAGAAAAAGCGTTCCAAAGAGACGGTTCAAACCCGGGGTGTCCACATGCCTGACCTGAAAATCCCGGTGGACGAGAAGTTTACCATCCAATTCAAAAAAAACGGGGGAAAGTTCATCTACTGCGATTCTTTTGACGAAGTACTCGAAGGGCTGCGGAATATCATCGAGGAAAACCACTGGCAACAGGTCCCCTTCTACAGTCTGAATGAATCTCTGGAAAAACGATTCGGGAAGGAACAGATCCGTTTTACCAGGAAGGCCTCGGATAGCGAGGTGTTTTTCACAACCTGCGAACACCTGGTGGCCCAAAACGGTTCCATCCTGGTGAGTTCCAACCAGCTGATGGAAAAAAAGCTAAACGAAATCCCCGAAAACATCATCGTGTTCGCCACCACCAGCCAGTTGGTCGATACCATTGGGGAAGGGCTGAAAACCATCAAGAAAAAGTACAAATTACGGATACCGGCCAACATCACCACCCTGAAACACTTCCAACCCAGTTCGGAAAATTCCAAGGACTTCCTCACCTACGGCAGTAGTTCCAAGCACCTGTATCTTTTACTACTGGAGGACCTTTAGCGATGAAGGAGGTTTTAAGACGGCTGTTGACCGGAGTCCTGTATGTATTGCTGCTGCTTTCGGCAGTCTTCCTGAGCCCAGACGCCTACAACTTCCTCTTTATGGTCTTCGGCCTTGCCTGCCTTTATGAATACAAACGGCTCGTACTCCTGAAAGGGTACTACATTTTCATGGCCTACCTGACCCTGTGGTTCGTCTTTATTTACCTCACCCAGGATCCGCTGCTGATTCAGCTCCTGCTGTTTCTCACCATAGGGGTGAATATCGGCCTGATCCTTTACCTATACACCAAAAAGCTCCGGGTCTTTAACACCCTTCAGAAATACCTGATTGGCCTGTTCTACCTGGGGGGCGGCTGTATTTTCCTGACCATGATCCCCTATCAGGACGAATTCTTTGCGAAGTACCTGATTATCGGTATCTTCATCATGATCTGGGTAAACGACTCATTCGCCTACCTGGTCGGAAAATCCATGGGGCGCACCAAACTCTTTCCGTCCGTATCTCCCAAAAAAACCATTGAAGGAAGTCTGGGAGGGATGGTTTTTACACTCCTGGCCGCTTATTTGCTCGGGCGTTTTGTCCCCGTGCTGGATTCGCAGCAATGGATGATTTTGGGGGGTGTTTTGGTGCTGATGGGAAGTTTTGGGGATTTGATTGAATCCAAGCTCAAAAGAGCGGCGGGCATCAAGGATAGCGGTGCCATCCTGCCGGGACATGGCGGCATGCTGGACCGGCTGGACAGCCTGGTTTTCGCTGCCCCCTTTGCATATCTAACCCTAACCGTCTTTAGTTATGTTTCATAAGGAAGGCCAGAAGATTATTCTGATCGCGTTTTTCGGATGTGCCGCAGTAGTTGTGCTGTCCCACTTTTACCTAAGTCCGGACTGGTTACGGATTGCAGTGCAGGTACTGGCCCTGTTGCTTTTGATCGGTATCCTGCAGTTCTTTCGAAACCCGAATCGCGTCGCCCCGAAAAATTTCGACGAAATCATCGCTCCGGCTGACGGAAAGGTAGTGGCCATTGAGGAGGTGCAGGAGACAGAATACTTCCACGACAAGCGAATCCAGGTATCCATCTTCATGTCCCCCACAAATGTGCATGTAACCCGGTACCCGGCCAGTGGGCAGGTCTCCTATTCAAAATACCATCCGGGCAAGTACCTGGTGGCCTGGCACCCAAAGTCGAGCACGGAGAACGAACGGACCACGGTGGTAATCCAAACCCCGAAATTCGGAAAAATAGGGTACCGGCAGATCGCCGGGGCCATGGCGCGTCGGATCGTCAATTACGCAGAGGTTGGGGAAAGTGTTCAGCAAGGCGATGACGCGGGATTCATTAAATTTGGTTCCCGGGTGGATTTGTTGCTACCTTTAGATTGCCTTATTACGGTACGGTTGCACCAAAAGGTGGTCGGTGCCAAGACCTGTATGGCTACCCTGGGACGGCAGGATGAAGAATGAAAAATTACATAGGGAATTTGAAGAGGCTGTTGAGTATATCAACAACTACACCAGCCTGCTCCCCGCCGACCTGCTCCTGAAATTGTACGCCTACTACAAGATCGCAAACCAGAATTTCAACAATCCAGGCAGCAAAACCCCACTTATCAATGCCTTTAAAGCCAACGCCCTGATCCAGGCCCAGGACATCCCCCCGGAAGAGGCCATGAAGGAATACATTGCGCTTGTTAAAAAAGAGGTCAAAAAACTCTCCTGAAATGCCTTAGGCTGCTACTGAAGCATTCCTCGGCTTCTTTTCCAGGAACCGGAAGTAGATTGCGGCCAGGAGCGTGACCCCAAAGTACAGGGCCACCACTACCGGGCCTTCTGACCAGAGCTGTCCCAGTCCAAACCAATCACCCGTCACATAAATAAGGGCACCTCCGGCAATGGCCCGCGCCACTTCGATCCATACGGCATAAGGCGTGCCGTCCATCAGGGTGGTGTACCCGTAAATCCCGATGAAGACAAAAGCCCCGAAAATCAGCAACCCGTCAAACCCAATCGCGCTGTAGTTGAAGAACATAAACAAGAGCATGGCCAGGGTACTGACCATCTGGAAAATCGCATAGCCTTTCAGCGCACCCGATGCCGGGGGCTGGTACCGACGGAAATGATAGACATCGGTGATCACCTCCCTGGGGTATTTCTCGGCCACATCGGATGGACGCCATCCGGTAGGCATAAACCAGATGCGAAACTTATCCAGGGGGTTCCGCGTCCGCCAGGCATCCTGGGTCAGCCTCCAGAGGTGCTGAAAATTAATATGGATGGGGTTCCAGGTACCTGCGGGTTTTAAGACCCCGTACTGGGGTGGGACCTCCTCGAGCTCCTCCTGGAATGTCCCAAAAAGCCGGTCCCAGATACAGAGGACCTGCCCGAGGTTCTTGTCGATGTACTCAGGGTTGATCGCGTGGTGTACCCGGTGCTGGGACGGGGTTACGATGATATACTCCAGCCATCCCATCTTCCCGATATGCTGGGTATGGTACCAGAACTGGGCGAAAAGGTGGATGGGCGCCAGGATGGCAATCACCTGCTCCGGCACCCCCAGGAAGGCTGCCGGCAGGAGCATGAGGGGAAAGTAGCCGATCAGGTTGGAAATGGATTGCCGCAATGCGCAGGCCAGGTTGAATTCCTCACTGCTGTGGTGGATGACATGCTGGTTCCAGAAGACGTTCACATGGTGGCTCAGGCGGTGGTTCCAGTAACCTGCAAAATCAATGGCCAGGAAAGCGACCAGCCAAACCATCCAGTTGGCCTTGAGCTGTACCAGGGCCAGGTGTTCCACAAGGAAGGGATAGCTCACCAGGATCACCCCGAGCCCAAGGGAATCCTTAAGGATATTGGTAAGCCCTGAGCTGATGGAACTCACCGTATCCATGACCTTGTACTTCTGGTCCTTTACAAAATAGCCATACCCGATCTCGATCAGCATCAGGACGATGAAGAAGGGAATGGCGATTAACAATGCATTGGCGTAGGCTTCCATTTCGAGCAAAATTCTCCCAAAAATAAGAAAAGTGCTGGAGCCCTGCCAGTGGTCATGGGGTTTGGGTTCTTTCTGCTATGGATCTGCAGGGAAAAGCGGTAATTTAGAACCGGGGGGAGGGGGGCTCCCGGGATTTGCAAAGGGACATGTGATTGGAGCCTGGGAAGTTCACCACCCTGCCAACAGAACTCCCAAGAACGAGTCAACCTATAACCCAGGTTGCAGTTACATGCCTGAAAACCATCATCCTGTCTTTTTTTTATTATCTTATCTACTCTGATTTCCAACCTAACATTTAAGCAATGAGAACACTTCCAGCCCTTTCCCTCCTCTCCCTCATCTTTTGCCTCGCGGGGTATTCACAACATTCCCCGGGACTGCCCGCACCAAACAAAGACGACATCACCCTGAAGAAAATGGATCATTATTCTCCATACGCAGGAAGGAACTTCCCAACCAACGTTTTTTGGGGAGATACCCACCTGCATACGGGGATGTCCATGGATGCCGGAGCTTTTGGGGCACGCCTGAAACCTGAAGACGCCTATCGATTTGCTTCCGGAGAAGAGCTTACCTCTTCTACAGGCTTGCAGGTAAAATTATCCCGACCTCTTGATTTTTTGGTGGTGGCCGATCACTCTGATAATATGGGCTTTTTTCCCCGCCTATACGAAGGAGAACCCGAGATGCTGAAGGATCCAACAGGAAAAAGGTGGTACGAGATGGTTCAGAGGGGCGGACAGGAAGGGGTACAGGTTGCCGTTGAGGTGATTGAGGGGTTTTCCCAGGGTACTTTCCCCCCTGCCCTGGAGTCCAGGCCGGGAGATCCGGCATACCAGTCTGCGTGGGAACTGACAATGAATGCAGCTGAAAAATATAACAACCCCGGTACGTTTACCGCCTTCATTGGATACGAATGGACCTCGAATACAGCCGGTAATAACCTGCACCGCGTGATCATTTACAGAGATGATAAGGATAAGGCCAGCATGGCCCTCCCCTATACAACCCTCAGGCCAGAGGGCAGTGACAACCCCGTGGACCTCTGGAAATGGATGGAGGCATACGAAAATAAGTCCGGGGGCAATGTTCTTGCCATCGCCCACAACGGAAACCTCAGTAATGGGATCATGTTCCCGATTGTGGATTCCTTTACGGGGAAGGCACTCGACAAGGGATATGCAGACACACGCATTAAATGGGAACCACTCTATGAGGTGACCCAAATAAAAGGAGATGGGGAAACGCACCCTTTCTTGTCCCCCAACGACGAATTTGCGGATTATGAGACCTGGGA
>JAWWDW010000163.1:0-5032 GCA_033719735.1 Robiginitalea sp.
CGCCGAACTTTATAAGGACAGTTGTTCGCGCAGTACCGGGTCCCCACACAGCGGTTGTAGGCCATGTGGTTATGTCCCTGTCGGCTGTGGGCCGTTGCAGCCACCGGGCACACCGTTTCACAGGGTGCATGGTTGCAGTGCTGGCACATAACCGGTTGGAAGGCAACCTGCGGGTTGGTTGCAGGGTCCTCCATTTCCTCAAACCCGGACTTGGACTCAAAGGCACCGGAAAGTCCTTCTTTTTTGGCATTGTCCTCCTCGAAAGTATCCTCAGAGGAATAGTAGCGGTCGATTCGCAGCCAGTGCATGTCCCTGGAGCGGCGAATTTCATGTTTCCCGACTACCGGCACGTTGTTTTCCGCGTGGCATGCAATCACACAGGCCCCGCATCCCGTACAGGCATTCAGGTCGATAGACATGTTGAAGTGGTGCCCGATGGAGCGGTCAAACCCATCCCAGAGGTCTACCGTGGTTGCCGGTACTTCCTGGTGGTCCAGGGAAACCTGGGGTACATGGTTCCATTCGGAAGCGTCTTTGGTGTTGAAATCCTCAAGGGTGGTTTCCTTGATGATATCGCCACGGCCCATCAGGGTTTTATGGAGCTGTACACAGGCAAATTCATGCATGCCCGCTGCCTTCTCCATGCTGACCGACTGTACAGAGCTGTAATCCTGGTACAGTGGGAAGGCGTTAAAGCCTGTCTGCATTTCTTTTTTCATGCCCGAAACCCTGCCGTATCCGAGGGAGAGTCCCACGGTACCTTCGGCCTGACCGGGCTGTATGATCACGGGCACCCCGACAAGGGAAACCCCGTTGACGTTCAGGTTGACCTTGCTGCCATCCAGGCCGCCATTAGCGACGTTTTCATTCACCAGTCCCATGGCCTGGGCATCCTTCTTGGATACCGTCACGTAGTTGTCCCAGGAAACCCGGGTTATCGGGTCCGGGAATTCCTGCAGCCAGGGGTTTCCAGCCTGCCGGCCATCCCCCATGCCCACTTTTGTGTAGAGGACCAGACTCATTCCATTGTCCGCCGCACCGGCAAGGCGCCTCACGGAGGCAGCCAGAGAAGGCATCTGGGGCTCCTCTTCGGGTTGGGATTCCTTATCGACTGGCGCCATTCCGGCTACCGGATCACTGTACAGGGCCGGGTACTCAGCCGTGTAAACCCCGTCGTGCAGGGCCTGATTCCAGTCGGCATCAGCCAGGACACCTTCTTTCCAGGTATCCTGAATAAACTCGTAATAGGTCTGTTCCGATCCCATCCACTTGAGCAAACATTGCTGGAACTGTCTGGTATCGAAGAGTTCCCGGATCACCGGTTGCATCAGGCTGAAGTGGTCCTTTTTGAACTCAAAGTCCCCCCAGGATTCGAGGTAATGGTTGGATGCAGCGGTAAACGTGGTGAGGCCAGAGGTCTCGGTCTCGTTCGTTGTAAAGGTCACAGAAAGGTCCACCTTCGAAAGTCCTTCTATAAAGGCTGCAGTATTGGGCAGCGTAAAAGCGGGGTTCACCCCATCCATAAAGAGGGCTCCTACCTTTCCTGCCTGCATGTCGGCAATAAGTTGGTTTACAGCGCTGGTATTCCCCTGGCGGATATAGCGGGGGGCATTGGGCAGGAATGCCCGGCTTCCCAGCATTTCGTTTATGGCAAGTACCACAGACTGCGCATCGGCGTCATCCAGGCCGGTAAGGACCACTGACCTGCTGCGGTTCTTCCCAATCCCTTCAACCAAACGCTCAATGGCACGGGCTGCCTTCTCGGGCAACTCACCCGAGGTGGTGCTGCCGTTAAGCCTTGCATACAGATGGGCAAGGGCCACTTTTTGCTGGGCCGGGGTCAGGGGAACCCGCTGGTCCGCATTGGCCCCGGTGAGGGTCATGTTGGACTCAAACTGCACGTGGTGGGACATCTTCCCGTTCTGGGGGACCCTGCCTTTGCTGTAACCCGAATCGTAGCCACCTCCCTGCCAGTCTCCCAGGAAATCAGCCCCGAAAGAGACGATCAGGTCGGCGGAAGAAAGGTCGTAATCCGGCAATGCCCTTTGGCCGTAACGCGCCTGGTATGCATTCAGGGCAGCGTCACAGGATACCGCGTCATAGGTAACGTGATTCACATTTCCGAATGCTTCACGAAATTGCCCGACTAAGCGATCCATCGAAGGGCTGGCGTATGTCTGGGTCAGCAGCGCTATCTGCTTTCCGGAATCTTTTAAAGACGCAAGCCTGGAGGTGACCCCTGCATCCAGGGCTTCCCACTCCACCGGGCTTCCCTTGGTCGCAGGCCCCTGAAGGCGGGTGCTGTCATAAAGGGAAAGCACGGAAGCCTGAACCCTCGCGTTGGTACCTCCCAACACAGAAGCCTCCTTGTTGGCTTCAATTTTAATGGGGCGCGCCTCCCTGGTTTTTACCAGAATACTGGCGAAGTCATAACCATCCGCGATCGTGGTGGCGTAGTAATTCGCCACTCCGGGGATGATCCGCTCGGGCTGAAACACGTAGGGAATGGATTTATGCACCGGCCCCTCACAGGCAGCAAGTGATGCCGCAGCCGTACTGAACCCCACGTACTTGAGGAAATCCCGGCGGGAAGTCTGAGAGGAAGCGAGTTGCTCCTTATCCCCGAGAAAAGAATCCACCGGAAGCGCTTCCGGGAATTCGTTTTGTTTTAGCGTCTCAACAATGGAATTATCAGGCGATAATTCTGCCTCACTCTTCCAGTATTTCTTGTTTGATGCCATACGATTGGTTGTGATTTGCTCCTATGTTATTAGTAGTGACACTTGCCGCATTCGAGGCCACCCATCTGGGCCGCGGTTACTTCCTCAACTCCGTATTTCTTGGCAAGCTCGGCATGAATTTTTTCGTAGTAATCGTTCCCCTCCATCTGAACATTGGTCTCTCGGTGGCAGTTGATACACCAGCCCATGGTCAGCGGGGCATGCTGATACATAATCTCCATCTCTTCCACCGGGCCGTGGCAGGTCTGGCATTCAATATTGCCCACAGTAACGTGTTGGGCATGGTTGAAATAGGCAAAATCCGGGAGGTTGTGGATGCGCACCCACTCTACAGGTTGCGATTCTCCCGTGTACCGCTGGTTTTCTTCATCCCAGCCCACTGCCTTGTACAACTTTTTGATCTCGTTGGTGTAGAACTCATTGGTATACCCCTTTGCCAGATCTTCTGCAGAAGGCCCCTCAGGATTCCCTTTGTACTCGTAAATGGACTTGTGGCAGTTCATACAGATATTCAGGGAGGGGATACCTGAATGCTTGGAAACCCTGGCCGAAGAGTGGCAATATTTACACTCGATTTTGTTGTCCCCTGCGTGGATTTTATGGGAGTAATGGATGGGTTGCACGGGGGCATAACCCTGGTCTACCCCAATCTGCATCATCCAGCCATAGGCGAAATAAGCGGCCCCCAGCATGAGCACAATAACCGTGACAAGGACGAGGAATTGGTTCTGTGCAAAGGCCTTCCAAAGCGGCAGCCCTTTCTCGGCCTTTTCCCGCTCCAGTACAACCCCGTTGGCTTCAGCAATGCGCCTCAGGGTCCGGTTGACCAGGATAAGCATCATTACCAAAAGGGCAAAAACCAAACCGAGAGCTCCGAGGATCAGCTCGTTTGATACCCCTCCTGCTTCGGTATCTGTAGTAGCAGCGGCCGCAGTTGTCGTTGCAGCAGCAGGGGCAGGAGGCGGTGCTGCCGTGTAAGCGAGGATATCGTTGATGTCCTGGTTCGAGAGGGTCGGGAAGGCGGTCATGGCCGCCTGGTTGTATTCTTCGTAGATCCGGTTGGCATAAGCATCCCCGGAAGCGATCATCCCTGCGCTATTCTTAATCCAGGAATAGATCCAATCGCAGTCCAAACCTTCCTCCTCGATGAGACGGGAAGCGACATTGGCCAGTGCCGGACCTGTCATTTTGCGGTTCAACGCGTGGCAGGCCGCACAATTCTGGTTAAACAACTGTTTCCCCTTAGCCGGATCCCCCGGGCCACAGGGCCCTTCCTCACCCGCAACAGCAGCCTCGGCCGCAGAAGCCTCTTCGGCAGCAGCATCCTGAGCTATAAGTGAGGGTGAAAAAAGGAAAGAAACTACTAAACAAAAACCAAAAATTGTGGTTAACTGATGGCGGTTGAAAACCTTTTTCATGAGTTGCTGTTCAATATTTTTCCCTACGATGGACAGCGGTGAACGGGACCCGAGCACGTTTTGTGCACTATCGGCCTTAGCTGCTGTCTTTTCAGGCATTTTGATTTATTTGAAAGCACGAAAACCCAGGTCTAAAACATCCGGATTCCCGGGATTTTCTCACGTTCAAATTGTCGACAAAAATACGACATAGACTTTATTCTGGAAATCTTAAAGGTTTCAGAATTTATAATTTATAATTATTCTAAATAAGGTGTTGGCTGATCTCCCGAAACCCCAAAAATCCTACCTTTGACGCTGCAATGATCACAAAGAAATCCATCATGAACCGATTCCGTATCGCCTGCTTTTTTGTCCTTCTCAGCGGATTTGTTCTTCATGCTCAAAAGGGGCAGGTATCTATTGAGCAGGACCCGGAAATTGGCCGGCTTCTGGATATTTACAAGGAGGCCAAGGCTAATGCCGATTATTTCACGATTCAGGTGGGCTTCGGCTCCTATGATTATGCCGAAGAGCTGCGGGATGAAGTCTCCATCGAATTCCCGGAATACAAACCCAACATCGTGTTTGATTCCCCAACCTATCGCGTACACGTCGGAAAGTTCTCCAACAGGCTGGAGGCCGAGAAGAAATTCATGGAAGTGAGGCGTAAAGTCCCGGGTGCCTTGCTGTTGAGGTCCGGGAACCTGGAACGCTAGGTTGGAAAATTCCATCCCTCCCGATAGCTATCGGGACCAAATCCCAAATCCCAAATTCCAAATTCCAAATTCCAAATTCCAAATTCCAAATTCCAATGGAGTTTGGGATTTTTTTATTCTGGCAGGCCTGCCTTATCACATGTGTTGGTACGATCTAAAGTGCGCCAAAAAGGCC
>JAWWDW010000164.1:0-5008 GCA_033719735.1 Robiginitalea sp.
CGATATTGTGCGTTCCAATGGGGTTTCCGGAAACTGGGTCTGGTGGGCCTTCCTCCTGACCGGACTGCTCACCGTATTTGTATATGCCAAGCTTTGGAGGCGCTCCGGAGTGGCCACCGACATGGAATTTTACGACCTGCGCTACGGCGGGAAACCGGCTCATTTTCTGCGAGGCTTCAGGGCCGTCTACCTGGGGATCGCCTTTAACATCATGGCGATGTCCGCGGTGACGCTGGCCGCCATCAAAATAGGGCAGGTGATGCTGGGGCTGACCCCCCTGGAAACCGTCCTCATCGGAGGAGTCATTACCGTTATTTTCAGTGCGGCTGGCGGGTTTCGGGGTGTGGTCTATACCGATTTCCTCCTGTTTTTTGTCGCCATTGCAGGGGCTGTGGGTGCGGCCGTCTACCTGGTAAATTTGCCTGAGGTGGGTGGGGTTGCACAGCTGATGTCCCATGAGAATGTGTCGGGCAAGCTCGCAATTCTGCCGGATTTTTCAGATACGGAGGCGTTGGTAGGCCTCTTGGTCATTCCACTTGCGGTCCAGTGGTGGAGCGCCTGGTACCCAGGGGCTGAACCCGGGGGTGGTGGATATATCGCCCAGCGGATGCTCGCCGCCAAAAATGAAAACCACGCCATTGGGGCCACCTTTTTCTTCAACATCATGCACTATGCCCTGCGGCCCTGGCCCTGGATCCTGGTGGCCCTCGCCTCCCTGGTGGTCTTCCCGGATGTGGCCAGCATCCACGAGGCCTTCCCCAACGTGGAGGAAGGAAAACTCGGGAATGACCTGGCCTATTCAGCCATGCTGACCAAATTGCCCCCGGGACTGCTGGGCATTGTCCTGGCTTCCCTGGGGGCGGCTTATATGTCCACGATTTCTACCCACCTGAACTGGGGGTCCTCCTATGTGGTCAACGATTTTTACAAACAACAGGTCAAACCGGGTGCCTCAGAACGGGAACTGGTGAATGTGGGTCGGATTACCACCGTGGTACTCATGTTTTGCAGTGCAGTACTGGCATTGTACCTGACCAATGCCCTGCAGCTCTTTGATATTATCCTGATGTTCGGGGCGGGCACGGGCCTTATTTTTATCCTGCGCTGGTTTTGGTGGCGCATCAATGCCTGGAGTGAGATTTCCGCCATGTTCGCCTCCGGGGTCATTTCCATCCTATTTAATTTTACGGACCTGGGGGTTTTCCTGTTCGGAGGGGAAAACAGCATGGGCATCATGCTGGATCCCATCCTGCCCGCCTGGTCCCGGTTTCCCCTGGTGGTTTTGATTACCACGGTAATCTGGGTGGCAGTAACCTTCGCCACCCCCCCGGAGAAGCCGGAGACCTTGAGGCGTTTTTACCGGAAGATCCAGCCCGGGGGTCCGGGATGGCGGGGGGTGGTGGCAGGGGCCCGAACTGCCGGGGAACCCGTGGATGCGGGGAAGAAATGGACGGTGCCCTCCGGCATCCTGGCCATGTTGCTGGGTTGTGTGTTCGTGTACAGTACCATGTTTGCCACGG
Source organism: Robiginitalea sp. (assembly GCA_033719735.1). GTDB lineage: Bacteria > Bacteroidota > Bacteroidia > Flavobacteriales > Flavobacteriaceae > Robiginitalea. Next base: position 1,521 of record JAWWDW010000164.1, read on the forward strand.
GCAACTGGATTTACGGCCGCTATGGCCTTGCCACGGGCCTTACCGTTGTGGCAGTACTTTCGGGCTGGTACCTCAGCCGGATCTGGAATAAAATCAAAGGTGATATCTTATGAAACAGCGCGTTATTTCCGTAGACATTTTCAGGGGCTTGACCATCGCCCTGATGATCCTGGTCAATACCCCGGGAACCTGGTCAGCGGTCTACCCGCCCCTCTTGCACGCAGAGTGGCACGGATATACCCCCACAGACCTGGTCTTTCCCTTTTTCCTGTTCATCGTGGGCACCTCCATTGTGTTTGCATACCAAAACAAACAACCCAGCCCGGCCGTATACCGAAAGATCAGTATCCGGACCCTGAAGCTGATTGGCCTGGGGCTCTTCCTGGGTGCCTTCACCCTTACCTTTCCGTTTATCGAACCCTTTGGTGAAATCCGTTTCCCCGGGGTTTTGCAGCGTATTGGGGTGGTTTTCTTCGCCGCGGCCATCCTTTTCCTGAACACCAACTGGAAGACCCTGGTGGGTATTGCCATCGTCATCCTGCTCGGGTACTGGATCTGGATGGGCTTTATTCCCCTGCAGGGGCAGGCACCTACCTTTGAACGGGCGCCCAACAACTGGGCCAACTACATCGACCTTCAGGTCTTCGGCACCCATATGTACAAAGAAGATTATGACCCGGAAGGGCTGCTGAGTACGTTACCATCCATAGTAACTTCCCTGCTGGGGATTTTCACGGGCCTGCTGCTGGTCTCCAATCAGACGCAGAAGGTCCGCAAAATGCTCCTCCTGGGCGGGGCCCTGCTCGTACTCGGCTACCTTTTTGACGCGGTCTTCCCCATCAACAAGGCCCTCTGGTCCAGCAGTTTTGTGCTGGTAACGGCGGGCTGGGCCAACCTGTTGCTGGCGTTGATCTACTACCTGACCGATGTTAAGGGAATCCAGTTTGGCAGTATTTTCAAGTATGCGGGAGCCAATGCCATCACGGTCTATTTCCTCTCCAGCTTTATCTCCAAGCTCTTCTACCTTATACAAGTGGGGGATGGGGAAAGCTTCCATGGCTGGCTGTTCAACACCATCTATGTCCACAATGGGATTCCGCTTGAGCTCTCTTCCCTGCTCTACGGCTTGTCCGTGATGGGTTTCTACCTCCTGCTGGGTTGGTGGATGTACCGCAGGAAGATCTTTATCAAAGTCTAGGCCTCATAGCCTTTCAGCAGGCGGGCTACATACTTGCCGATCATGTCGAACTCCAGGTTCACCAGGCTCCCTTCCCGGTATTCGCCGAAACGGGTGTGCTCGTAGGTGTAGGGACTGATAGCCACACTGAAGGTGCCCGGCCCGGAATCGACCACGGTCAGGCTGACCCCATCCACGGTAATGGACCCCTTTTCAATGGTGATCCCCCCGGGCCCAGTCTCGTACTGAAAGTGGAAGACCCAGCTGCCATCGGCTTCTTCGACCCTGGTGCACCGCGCCATCTGGTCCACATGCCCCTGTACGAGGTGGCCGTCCAGGCGGGCCCCCAGGACCATGGCCCGTTCCAGGTTGACGTGGCTGCCGACCTCAAGGGTGCCCAGGTTGCTCCGCTGAAGGGTTTCGTCAATGGCGGTCACCGTATACTGGTCGCCATCCACCGCCACCACGGTTAAGCAGACTCCGTTATGGGCGAGGCTTTGATCTATTTTTAATTCCCGGGCAATGTCCGATTGGAGGGTGATATGCAGGTTGCCGCCCTCTTTTTCAAGACGCGATATTTTCCCCATGGTTTCGATGATTCCGGTAAACATAGTACGTGGAAATTAAGTAATTTTGGACTTTCAGTTCGCTAACAAAGGTACAACTTCATGCAGGATACGGAGGAGAAAATTAAAGTGGGAATTTCGATTGGCGACCTGAACGGAATAGGCGGGGAAGTGGCCCTGAAGACATTTGAGGACCCCAGGATGCTCGACTTCTGTACCCCCGTCATTTTTGCCTCCAACAAAACCATCACCTCCCTGAAAAACCAGTTTGACCTGAGGCTTAAATTCCACGGGATTCCGGATGCCGCCCAGGCCCTGGAAGGCAAGGTCAACGTGGTAAATGTCTGGAAAGACACCCCCGAGATTGAGTTTGGAAAACCCACGCCAGAGGCGGGGAAGTATGCCATTAGGTCCCTTAAGGCTGCTGTTGCGTCCCTGAAAAAGGGGACGGTGGACATCCTTGTCACGGCCCCCATCAACAAGAAGACCGTACAGAGCGAGGAATTTAAATTTCCAGGCCATACCGATTACCTCGCCCGGGAACTGGGGGGACAAAGCCTCATGTTCATGGTGACCGACACCCTCAAGGTGGGGCTGGTCACGGACCATGTGCCGGTTAGTGAGGCCCCTTCCCTGATCACCGAAAAGCGCGTAGTGGAAAAGATCAGGGCCATGGAAGATTCCCTGGTGCGGGATTTCGCCATCAGCAAACCCAAAATTGCCGTTTTGGGGATCAACCCCCACAGCGGGGATGAAGGCGTTATTGGCAGGGAGGATGAAGAGGTGCTCAAGCCCACCCTCAGGAAGCTGGTGGAGGGCCAGCACCTGGTCTTTGGACCCTATGCGGCCGATACCTTCTTCGCCTCGGATACTTACCTGAATTTCGACGGGGTACTGGCCTGCTACCACGACCAGGGCCTGATCCCGTTCAAGACGCTCTCCTTTGGAAAAGGGGTCAATTTCACCGCAGGACTCTCCCGGGTACGGACTTCCCCGGACCACGGGACTGCCTATGATATTGCAGGCAAAGGAGAAGCCAACCCGGACAGCTTCAAGGAAGCCGTATTTATGGGAATCCGGATTTTCAGGAATCGTACGGAGTTCGAGGAACTCAGCAAAAATCCCCTGAAAAAGCACAAACTGAAACGCAGCGGAAAAGGAGGCGGAAAGCAGGGGAAATAAGTGCCCAAATAATTGGGTTTTAGCAAAAAAAGGGTATCTTTGCACGCCCTAAATGAATGGATAAGGAGATGAGGCATAAGGAATTCGATATTCCTTTTTCGGGTCTGAAACAGGGGAAACATCATTTTGAATATCAAATTGATCAAACGTTCTTTGACTCTTTTCAGTTCGACGAATTCAACGATTCGGACATCCGTGTCACAGCGGTCCTGAACAAGATGAGTACGATGATGGAGCTTGAAATGAAGGCGGAAGGCTGGGTCAACCTGGCCTGCGACCTGACCGGAGAGCTCTTCAACCAACCCATTGCCAGTGAGCTGGAACTGGTCATCAAATTCGGGGAGGCTTTTAACGATGAGGACGACGAGATCCTGGTGCTGCCTTTCGGGGAACACCAGTTCAATATCGCTCAGTACATTTATGAAATGCTGGTGCTCGCCGTCCCGCCCAAACGGATTCATCCGGGTGTGGCCGACGGCACGTTGAAATCCTCGGCACTGAAAAAGCTGGCAGAATTACAGCCAAAAGAAGTCAGGGAAGGCAAGGAAGAAACAGATCCCCGC
>JAWWDW010000165.1:0-5003 GCA_033719735.1 Robiginitalea sp.
CCCCTGGCCCCCGGAAGCCGTTCGGGTTCAAAGGCATCGAAGGATCCCGCTAATGAAGGGATTGCCGTCCAGTGCAGGACGATCATCCGGGGATGTATACCCGCATCCGTTCCAGGGAGGCCGTAGCGTTGTTTCAGGTATTCCCGGGTCAGTTCCTGCCGTGTATCCCCAAAGGGAATCGGATGTTCCACCACCGTGGGCTGGTAACTGCCACATCCCAGTACCAGCAGGAGCAGGATGCCTGCGTAAATCGTAAATCCATTCAGGTTTTTCATCGTCGAAGGCTTTTGATCGCTTTAAAAACAGGGCATCCTGTGGGTGATGCCTGCGAAAATAAGGCATTCGGTTTAAACGGCCGGCGGGCTTTGCGCCCCGGGCAGGGGTACGTAGCTTTCCTCATCCTCCATCATGGGAAACCGCCGTGCCTCCCAGGCTTCCCGGGCTGCCTTGATGGCCTCGGGACGGGACGCCACGAAGTTCCAGTCGATCCATCGCTTTTCCGGGAAGGGTGCGCCTCCGAATACCAGCAGGTGCGTGCCTTTCTCAGCAGAAACCCGACAGGCTTCCCCGGGTTTGGAATACAGGATGCTGCCTTTCGCTATCTCCTGATCACAAGCCTTTAAGGTACCCGCTACCAGGATAATCCCGATCTCGCCCCTGAGGTTTTCTCCGAATTCAAGCATGGTGGGATCACTGACCCTGACCTCCAGCAAAAACAAGTCGGAGTATACGGGCACAGGGGACTGGTAGCCATAGGCCTCGCCTGCCAGCAGCGTGTAGTCAGAACCCTCCTGCTTCCATCGCGGCAACTCCGGGGCATCGGCGTGGAAGAATTCCGGGGCCATCCCTTCGAGTGCCACAGGCAGGGCCACCCAGATCTGATATCCGTGCAGGGTGAAGGAATTGCCCTGCCGGAGATCTTCCGGGGTGCGTTCGGTATGGGTAATTCCCTTTCCGGCCGTCATCCAGTTGACCGAGCCCGGGCGAATCCGCTGGCGGGTACCCAGCCCATCCCTGTGCTCCAGTTCCCCTTCAAAAAGGTAGGTGAGGGTGGAGAGCCCGATGTGCGGATGCTGGCCGATATCCATATATTTTTCAGGGCCCAGGCGGGTGGGTCCCATATGATCGATAAAAATAAAGGGGCCGATCATCCGCTTTTTTCGAAACGGCAACAGCCGGCCGACCAGAAAATCCCCGATGTCCCGGCTGCGTTCCGGGATCACCAAACCACTGTGAGACATATGCGAAATGTGTATCTTCGAATACCGAATATAATGGATTTGACATGAAAAAGGGTAACGGAAAAACAAAATGGGTCCTGCTGCTGGGGGTGCCACTCCTGGCGTTGGGGCTGTACACCCAATACCCCAAACTGGGGATCATCAGCGGATACGCGGCAAAAAACCTGGCGTCCAACCTCTACCTGGCCGGCCGAACCCAGGAATCCGTCCTGAATAACGATCACGAAGTGCCGATGATATCCCTGGCCTCCGAGGAGGCATTCACTGCGGAAAAAGCAGCAGAAGCCAGTGTATTTGGGCTGCAGACCCGCAAGGCGGTCTACCGGGAAGGCCTTGGCAGTGTCCTGCTGCCCGAGGGAAGCGCCCTGCCGGCAGACCTAAAGGCCCCGATCCGAAACCGCATCCCCCTGCCCCTTCCCTACCCCTACGGACATGGAACTCCAAGGGACTCCGTGTTCCCCGAAGTGGATTACACCCAACTGCAAAAAGGTATCGACCAGGCCTTCTCCAACCCGGAGGTACAACGCACCCGGACGGTGGCTGTCCTCTATAAGGATCACCTGCTGGCCGAACGCTATGTGGAAGGCTTTGGACCGGACACCCCGGTGCTGGGATGGTCGATTACCAAAAGCGTGCTGGCCACCCTGTATGGCATCCTGGAGTTCCAGGGACGGATCGACATCTCCGAAACGGTGCCCGTGGCAGCCTGGAAAGGAGATGACCGCAAAGACATTACCTATGACGACCTGTTGCGGATGCAGAGCGGGCTTGCCTGGGAAGAGGATTATTCCGGGATTTCCGATGTGACCAGGATGCTGTTCCTGAGCCCGGACATGGCATCCATTCAGGCGGAAAAACAGCTGTCGGGCCCGCCGGGGAGCATCTGGAACTATTCCTCAGGGACCTCCAACCTCCTTTCCGGGTTGCTCCGGAAGGAATTTGGGGACGACCAGGCCTACCTCAATTTTCCCTACCGGGAACTCATAGACCGTATCGGTATGCACAGCATGATCCTGGAAACCGACCTGAACGGGAATTTTGTAGGGTCCTCCTATGGGTGGGCCTCCACACGGGACTGGGCCCGTTTCGGGCTTTTATACCTCCACAGGGGGAATTGGGCAGGGACCCAACTCTTTGATTCCGGATGGGTGGATTACATTACGGAACCGACTCCGAATTCTAATGGGAGTTACGGGGCACATTTCTGGTTGAACCGGGACGGGAAATATCCGGATGCCCCTGAAGACATGTTTATGGCCAACGGGTACCAGGGGCAGCATGTCTTTATCATACCCTCCCGGGACCTGGTCATTGTGCGCACGGGACTGGCGGAAGGACCCGATTTTGACGGGAATGCCTTTTTGCGGGAAGTACTCAAGGCATTTCCTTCGGGTTGAAAGGCAGCCCTGTCTCCGCAAGCGGTACCCGGAACCCGGCAAAAATCACCCTTTTCGGGCTACACCACAGAAAAAGGTCTTTTCACAACAAAAAATTCTGAGGGTCGGCAGCCTGCCGTATGTTTACATCGTAATCAAAAACAAGGAGTTAATTTTTTCATTTTCATATAGTGTTCTCGTGAAGGAGTCCTGCAGCTAACGCCAGGGCTCTTTTTCGTTTGGGCCGATTCCTGCCTAGGAACCAAATTCCAAACGATTCAGGGGATCCACTTGTTCTTCCCAAAATCCGGTTTGCGCTTTTCCAGGAAGGCATTTCGGCCCTCTTTGGCCTCGTCGGTCATATAGGCCAGACGGGTGGCTTCTCCGGCGAACACCTGTTGCCCTACCATACCGTCATCGGTGAGGTTCATGGCAAACTTCAGCATCTTGATGGAGGTTGGCGATTTCTCCAGGATTTCCTGCGCCCACCCATAGGCGGTCTCCTCGAGTTCTTCATGGGGGACAACCGCATTGACCATCCCCATTTCCAGGGCTTCCCTGGCGCTGTAATTCCGGCCCAGGAAGAAGATTTCCCGCGCTTTTTTCTGCCCGACCATTTTTGCCAGGTAGGCCGAGCCATAGCCCCCGTCAAAGCTGGTGACATCCGCGTCGGTCTGCTTGAAGATCGCGTGCTCCTCACTGGCCAGGGTCAGGTCACAGACCACGTGCAGGCTGTGGCCACCCCCGACGGCCCAGCCCGGTACCACCGCGATGACGACCTTGGGCATAAACCGGATCAGCCGTTGTACCTCCAGGATGTTAAGCCGGTGGTACCCGTCTTCGCCCACATACCCCTGGTGGCCCCGTGCCTTTTGATCCCCTCCGCTGCAGAAGGCCCAGCCCCCGTCTTTTGGGGAAGGCCCCTCCCCTGAGAGCAGGACGACCCCAATGGAGGTATCTTCCTGGGCGTCGTAAAACGCCTGATACAATTCACTGGTGGTCTTCGGACGGAACGCATTGCGAACCTCGGGCCGGTTAAAGGCGATCCGGGCTACGCCATTTGCTTTCTTGTAGGTGATGTCCTCGAATTCACGGGCCGTTTTCCACGGAATGGTACTCATAATACGATCATTTAAAAAGTTGCAACGGTTGTAAAGATACGATCCGGCCTTCAAACAGACCGGCTCTCTTTGGCCTCAATCCACCTGGAGAGGTACTTCGACCGGTCAAAGGCCTGGTGCCGGAGCATGTTCTGCAAGACCATTTGCTCTTTCGAAAGGGAATTCCACCGCTGCCCCGGGTTTTGGACAGCCTCCAGTAGGGCTTCCATGGAGGGCGTAAAGTGGGGGGCGGATGCCCGGAGTTGCTCCTGCAGGGATCGCTTCCAGGCGGCTTCGTTTGTATACAACAGGGCTGCCTTCCGGGCAAATGCCTCCGGAGTCTCCGCCAGGAAATCTACAGATGCTTCGCCTTCATAGACCCCCTCCCAGCCAATAGGACTGCTCAAGGTGGGCAGCCCGTAACAAAGGGCATTCAGGATCTTTCCCTTTACCCCTGCCCCAAAACGCAAGGGGGCCAGCTGCAGGCGGCTTTTGGCACATACCGGTTCCAGGTCTGGGGCCCAACCCTTCACCTCAAACCCCGCCTCCGGGGCATTTAGCTTCTGGATCGCCTCGGGTAAATAGGCCCCGTAGATATCCAACCGGGTGTCCGGCAGGAGCTGGCGAAGTCTGGGCCAGATTTCAGATTTAAGCTGGATGATTGCATCCAGGTTGGGGCGGTGCTTGCCATTGCCTACAAAAACAAATCCCCTTCGCCCGGAAAACGGGGGTCCGGGTGAAAGGCCTTCCGGGGAGAACTGAAAGGGCAGGTAGTGGAGTTTGCCCTTCAGAAATGGAAGGTGGGTACGCAAGAGGTTCTGTTCGAAACGGGAGATGATCAAACTGAGGTCACAGCGGAGGATGCTGGCCAACTCCCGGTACAACCCAGGGCTATCCAGCCAATCTGAAACCACCCAGTCCCGGTTGGCCCGCACAGCCGTTTCCCGGGAATGCCTCAGGGAATGTAAATCCTCCGTGTCCAGCAAAACTGTACAATCCGGGAGTTGCTCGCGGACCCTCCAGCTGAATTGTTCTTCCGTTATGAACCGGTCGAAAAGGACGAGATCAAAACCGGACCTTTGAAGCCACTGGTCAAAGGAGGAATGGTTTAATTTGATCGAGCGGGTCTCTATCCCCATGGCCTTGAGGGGGGTGCCGTCATGTTCCCCTGCGGCCGCACTGGCAAAGGTTATTTGGTACCCGGCGTTGCAAAACCCCTGGAGGAGCTGGCACATCCGCTGGCCTGCCGCTGTGGCCTGAGGCTCGGGCCACTGCAGCCCGATCAC
>JAWWDW010000166.1:0-5001 GCA_033719735.1 Robiginitalea sp.
ATCAAGGGACCGACGGATTCCATCCTGATTTCTTCCATCGAGAGCTCCGCAGATCAGATCATAGCGGCGATCAAGAAGATGGAACTGAAAGAATCCCAGAAGCGGTTTTTGCGTTCCCTCAGCAAGGAAACGGTCCTTGGGGATAAGTTCGGGATTTCACTCCGCCTGCCTTCGGTGTATCAGGTGGGAAAGGAATCGGATAATTTCGTTTGGCTCGACAGGGATATTCAGAAAGGCAGCATGAACATCATTGTCTACGAAATGCCTGCAAACAGCTTTGAATCGGATTCCACCTTCGTTCAGGACATCGTGCAGATGCGGGATTCTATTGGGAAGATGTATATCCCGGGCCCTGACGTCCCCGGGAAAACCACCTACATGGGCACGGAAAAGGCCTTTGCCCCTTATGTGTTTCCGGCAGAAGTTGCCGGGATGAAAGCCGTGGAGGTCCGGGGTATCTGGGAGGTCGTAAATTATCCCATGGCCGGTCCTTTTCTTACCTACATCATCAATGACCAGGAGCGGAACCGTAAGCTGGTCCTTGAAGGGTTTACCTTTGCACCTGCCACCAACAAGCGGGACTATATGTTCGAGCTGGAGGCCATCCTGAAAACGGTCTCATTTCAATCCCCGAAAGCCGATACCCAATAAAAAACCCCATCAACAGATGGGGTGGCTGGCTATCGTTTTTGTAAGGGGGCCTTTAATCGAAGGCAAACCCTGTTGAGACCCTGAAAACAAAGGCGTACATGGTTATCAGCCAAAGGCCGAAACAAAACCATGAAAAGGCTTTGAAATACCTTTTGAGCATCAGGCTGGTCCAATTCCTGAAAGCTTCAATATAAATTTCTTTAACGAGTAGAATTTTTTCCATAGTGTTTCATTTGGAGTGTGCTGAAACAAATATGGGAAGTAAGGTCGCCATTATTGAATTTTTCGGATGAATGGCGGAAAAATTAGGCGTACTCAGCAATTCAGAAGCCGAATACGCTGAGGATTAGGCAGATAAAGGGGCGGTTGGAACCAGGTCGGTCGGCCGCTTACATTTTCACAATAATGAATTCCGAACGTCGGTTTTGCTGGTGCTGTTCGCGCGAGCAGACGATGCTGCCATCGCATTCATTGAGCAGGCGCTCTTCCCCATACCCAATGGCGCTTTCGATCCGCGATGGATCAATGCCATTTCGGATCAGGTAATCCCGTGTAGATTTGGCGCGCTTGTCGGAGAGGTATTTGTTATAGGCCCCCGGCCCCCTGGAATCTGTATGGGATTCAATCTTGATTACCATGGTCGGATACTGATTCATCATATCGACCAGCTCGTCCAGTTCCGAAGCTGCGTCCTTGCGAATGGTAAACTTGTCGAAGTCAAAATAGATGTTATCCATTTTAAGCTTCCGGATGCCATCCTCAACCGTGATCCGTTCTTCCAGTTTTTGCAGGGCGATATCCGTGGAAACCCGCCCATCGACAGCCGTTCTGAATTCCCGTATTTCTTCCTGATATCCTTCCTTACGGACCTTAAGGAAATACCGCGTATCCCCTTCCAGTTCCTCAAAGACAAAACTGCCATCTTCGGAGGAGATGACTTCTTTGAGTTTGATGTGGTTCTCATCGAGGAGTTCCACCATGGCCTCCGGGAGGACTTCTCCTTCGACAAGGTCGGTTACAACCCCGTCAATGGCGTTTTCGTTCACCTCCTCAGGCAACAGGCGCTGGAACGCATACAGGTCATCGTCCCCTTTTCCGCCACGGCGGTTGGAGGCGAAATACCCTTTTTGCGTATCCTCCCGTATGATAAAGGAAAAATCATCGCTTTTGCTGTTGATCGGCTTTCCGGCATTCTGGGCGGGAAGGTACCCTTCTTCCGGGTCGAAGGTCGTTTCATAGATATCAAGCCCCCCGAGCCCGACGTGGCCATTGGAAGAAAAGTAAAGTTTGTTTTCGGTGATAAAAGGGAACATTTCCTTGTGTTCCGTATTGACATTGGGGCCCAGGTTCCGGGGATGTGAGAATCCTCCGTACTCGTATACATCCACCACAAAGATATCGGTGTCCCCAAGGCTCCCGGGCATGTCGGATACAAAGTAGAGTTGCTTCCCATCCGGGCTCAGGGCCGGGTGCCCGGTGGAATAGTCCTCTCCGTTGAAAGGGAGTTCCTCTGCCTCCGTCCATGTTCCGTTGACTTTGCGGGACCGGTAGATCTTCAGGTGGTTTACCCCGTGTTTGTCCCGCCTCAGTTTTTTCCCATAATTGTTGCGGGTAAAGTACATGGTGTTCTGATCCGGGGAAAAAGTAACAGCGGCTTCGTGGTATTTGGTATTGATCTCTTTCGAGAATTTAACGGCCGAGCGCAATTCGTCAGATTCCTCATTCATCCTGGCAACATACAGGTCCAGATAGGGCTGGTCGTTCCATTTATACCGTCTGGTCTTAAAAAAAGCGGAATCCACGGAGGACGCAAATACGATTTTGTCGCCCTGGTAGTACATCGGGGCAAAATCGGAATACTTTGAATTGATGTCCAGGTTCCGGACCGAAAAGGCGTCCTCGGTGCTGAGGATATTGTCCAGCATTACTTCCCGCTTTGCTTCCATTTGCCGATTCCTGGGGGCGGAGCGCGCTGCTTCCATCTTTTTGTCGTAAAGCCGCAACAACCTTCGGGCTCGCCCGTATTTCCCGGTTCCCTTTAAGGAGTGGGCGTATTTAAAGAGGTTTGCAGCCGACATTTCGTCTTTGCCTTCTTCATAGAGCTTGTTGTACCAGTAGTACGCCCTTGCCATGTTGGAATTGAAGTAGTGTGCATCGGCCGCTTTTTCAATCATCTCCCGACTTTCACGCCCCGGGTTGCGGGACAGGGCCTGTTCGTAGAGCTCTGCCGCTTCTGCATACCACATACGGTCGAAATAACTGTTTGCTTTCCGGACGAGCATGGGAGGGGCGCTGGCAGAGGACCTTGAGGGTCGTGCCTTGACAGGTTGTTTCAGGGCAGGGCGTTTAACGGGCTGTGCCCTTGGCTGGGATTTCAGGGAAGCCTCCGCGACCTGGGTTGGGGGCGCAGGTTCCGTTTTGACCTCGGGCAGTTTTATGAGTTTGGGATCGTTCTCAACCCCCAGTATCCATAAGGCATCCTGGTGTTTCCCGCCCAATTTCGTGCTCGCGGCGAAAAGGGCGTCGCGCCCATTTTCATACCGATTGGCATAAACGTAATTGAGGTTGTTTTCAGGATTGACAAAGGTCCCTGCATTCAGGCCTTTCCGTTCCAGTTTGCGGATGGTTCGCGCCAGGTTTTTAGACTCTTTGAAGACGCCCACGATGATGTAATATCCCTTTTGGACGTCTTTAAGCCTGGAGTAGGTCCGAACAGGAATATCATAATCCGACGCTTTTTTTACCAAAGCGTCTCCCCTCAGGTCTCCGTTCGAAGCAGTACTGGAACTGTCCTGCCAATCGTCCTGATCCTCATAGGCCACACCGGCCGTTTTGGTCAGTTCAATCTGGGCGTGGACCACCCCACCGAAACAAAGCAGGAATCCAAGTAAGATAATATGCAGCCTGAGCTTTATCATATACAGAGGGGTTTGCCCTCGCGACCAGGGAGGTGGCCGGATTTTAATCTGTAACCCGAAATTACGTCAAACCCCGCTGGCCTGTAATTTTTTGTTGTGAAAGCGAAATATTCCGGCGTGAAGGCTGTATCTCTGTGGTTTAAGGAAAAGGAAAGGGCTCCCAGATTCCATGTGTCGGGGCCCGATCGATGAAGCGCAGGGTTGTTTTCTATGGGGTTTGTAAATAAAAAAAGCACCCCGAAAGGTGCTTTACACGTTTAGCGAAAAGAAAGCTACTCTTTCTTCTCTTCAAGTTTCTCATCTTCTTTGGTGGCATCTTTGAATTCCTTGATGCCGCTTCCCAGCCCCCTCATTAATTCAGGTATTTTCTTACCTCCAAACAACAACAATACTACCATAACGATGATGGCGATCTGCCAGGGACCTATTGCCAGAAAAAAACTAAGTGCATTCATTAGGACACATATTTACTTTTGTAAAGGTAGTAAAAATCGGGACAGAAACCGATTAATTGTCCTATAAGATGTATTTTAGGGCTGGAATCCGGGATGCGCCCAAACATTTGCCGCCCCCTGAAACACGGGGTGTTCTCGACACAAGTAGGCCTATTCGGTTTCCAGGCAAGAAGGAATTTCATGGAGAAGAAGAAGAAACGAAAGGAAATCAAGCGCAAGCTTCTTCATAAATACAGGCTGGTCATCCTCAATGAAAGCACGTTCGAGGAGAAGATCTCTTTTAAGCTGAGCCGCCTGAATGTATTTGTTTCCGGCACCCTTCTGGCCGTGGGCCTGATTGCCTTTACGATCCTTTTGATCGCGTTTACCCCCTTGCGGGAATACATTCCGGGATATTCTTCCACCGCCTTGAAGCGGCAGGCGACCGAACTCACCTACAAAACGGATTCCCTGGTCAATGTGCTCGAATACACCAATCGGTATCTTGAAAATGTCCGAAGCGTCCTCCGGGGGGATATGGAAACGGCGGAGATGAATCCGGATTCCGTATTTGAGAGCATCAAACTGGACCCCTCTCAGGTGGACTTAAGCCCCATACGGGAGGACAGCGTGCTCAGGGCTGAAGTGGCCCTGGAAGACAAGTACAATTTGTTTGAACAGCCCACCTTTGACGGGAGTATCCTTCTGTATACCCCCCTCTCCGGAACGATTTCCCAGCCCTATGAACCCGAACGCGGACATTTTGCCATCGACATCGTGGCGCCCAGGGACACCCCCGTCAAGGCGGTGGCCAACGGACGGGTTATTTTTTCCGAGTGGACGGCTGCCACGGGATACGTGGTCATCCTGGAGCATCAGCAGGACATGATTTCCGTTTACAAACACAACGGCTCACTGACCAAACAGCAGGGGGCGGTGGTGCGTGCCGGGGAAGTGATCGCCACGGTAGGGAATACCGGAGAGCTCACCACGGGCCC
>JAWWDW010000167.1:0-4999 GCA_033719735.1 Robiginitalea sp.
ACTTTGCTCTGGCTTCAGGTCTGCTGCTGCAGGGGCTACATTGTCGATAAATCCCATGAGCCGGCCGCTGCCCATATCATTCAGGGCCGAAACACAGAAGACCGGAAAAAGTTCGTGGTTCAGCATGCCGGCCTTGATCCCCTGCCGCATTTCGTCTTCGGAGAGGGTCCCTTTTTCAAAGAACAATTCCAGGAGCTCCTCGTCGTTTTCGGCTGCCTTTTCCACCAGTTCATTGTGCAGGTGGTCTGCCAGTTCTTTCTGATCCTCGGGAATGGGCAGTTTTTCCGGCTTCCCCCCTTCCGGGGAGAACTTATACATTTTCATTTTAAGCACATCGATGATACACTGGGCTCCGTCTACCACCAGCGGATACTGGATCTGGACCGCATTGTTCCCTACCAGTTCCTTTATTTGCCTGAAGCTGTCTTCAAAATTGGCATTGGGGTGGTCTATCTGGTTCACCACGAAAACCGTGGGCTTGTTGTAGTTGCCGATATAATTCCAGATGATTTCCGTACCGATCTCTACCCCGTTTCGGGCGTTTACCACGGTGACGATGGTATCTGCAACCCGGATGGATGAGAGGATCTCCCCTATGAAGTCATCCAGGCCGGGCGTGTCGATGATGTTTATTTTGTAGTTGCGCCATTCGGTATGAAGGGGGGTGGCAAAAACCGAGCTGCCCCGCTCCTGCTCTATTTCATGGTAGTCGGATACCGTGTTTTTGGTCTCTACCGTGCCGCGCCTGTTAATAAGGCCGGCCTCAAAGAGCATGGTTTCGGCCAGGGTGGTCTTTCCACTGTCATGGGCGCCAACAAATACAATGTTTTTAATATGCTTGTCGTCAAATACCTTCATGGGATTAGGTTGAATGGGTTAGGGATCGTTGTTTTTATTCAGGGACTAAAGATACGTGCCTGCTGATTCCCAAAACATGACATTTTCCCATGTTCTAAGCTTCCTTAAGGGGTGTTTTCGGACGTGATCCGCCCAGGACCCCTACCGGTCTTTGGGACCGCGGATCCGCAAGAACAGCCGAAAGGAACTCCTCTGTATTGAAATACAACCGGTCAGGATCCGGAGTAGGTCACCCGGTAGATGGCATCCCCCACATCATCTGAGATCAGCATGGAGCCGTCCGCCAGCAACAGCAGGTCCACAGGCCTGCCAAAAGCCTCCTGAGCTGCCTCATCCAGCCACCCATCGATAAAGGGCTCATAGCTGACTGCCTCATTCCCCTCCAGGGTCACCATGGTAATGCGATACCCCACCTTGGAGGACCGGTTCCAGGAACCGTGCTCCGCAATAAGGGCCTGCCCACGGTACTTTTCAGGGAACATGTCCCCGGTGTAGAATTTAACGCCCAGGGGGGCTACATGGGCCCCCAGGTTCTGAACCGGGGGCACAAAGTCCGAACAGGGGCGCTGGTCCCCGTATTCCGGGTCGGGGATGGTCCCCCCATGGCAAAACGGATATCCAAAATGCTGGCCCGCTTCGCTTACCCGGTTCAATTCACAGGGCGGCACATCGTCCCCCATCATATCCCGGCCGTTATCGGTAAACCAGAGCTCCCCTGTTTCCGGGTGCCAGGTAAAGCCAACGGTGTTCCGGACCCCATGGGCCACAATTTCCCGGTTGGTACCATCGGGGTCCATCCGTGTAATAGAAGCGTAGCGGGCGTCTACCGTGGCGGAATCGCAAATGTTGCAGGGAGCCCCCACCGGGACGTAGAGCTTGTCGTCGGGTCCGAAGGCAATGTATTTCCAACCGTGGTGGAATTCCGTCGGGTAGTCGTCGTAGATGACCTCCGGGGTTGGCGGGTTGTCGAGTTGCTGTTCGATATCGGGATACCGCAGCAACCGGTTCACCTGGGCTACGTAGAGCGACCCGTCCCGAAAGGCGACCCCGTTGGGCACTTCAAGGGTTGAGTCCAGCAGGATGACCCTGTCTGCCTTATAATCCCCGTCAGCATCCGTAATGGCGTACAGCTTGTTTGCCCTGCGGGTCCCTACAAACAGGGTGCCGTCATCCCCCAGGGCCATCGAACGGGCATTGTCTACCCCTTCTGCAAATACTTCTATTTTAAACCCTTCCGGAAGGTTCAGCCTTTCAAGGGGCAGGGCCGTTTCCGTTGGGGGTGCATCTTCCTCAACCCCGGTCATTTCGGACTCTTTCTTTTCGTTGCATGAGACAGAAAGCAGGAGGAAAACCCCAAGTAAGGAAATGGGAAGGAACGGATGTTTTATTTTCATGGGAACAATAATTTTTCAAGGGAACTATCCCGAACGAACTTCTTCACCAGGCATATATCCCGGTAAAAATCGGACGAAACGTTAGATTCATTCAAAGATAACAAACCAGACGGGCTTTCCATAGGGGCATTAAACGGATGGACGTTTAAAAAGGACCCGCTGCCAGCCGCTGCCCCCGGTCAAGGTATAAAAAAACCGCCTGCAGGCAGGCGGTTTATGGTTTGGGTTCCGGGAAGCTATGCTTACTTGATCTCCACCAGTTCGATGTCAAAAATAAGGTCCTGCCCGGCGAGCGGGTGGTTGGCGTCGATCACAATCGTGGTGTCCCGTACTTCCGCCACCCGGAGCTGGCGCTCTGTACCATCTTCCCCCCGGGCTACCAGGCCCATACCCACTTCCGGGGTAATATCGGCAGGCAACTGGTCTTTGCCGAGTTCCTGGAACAATTCCTTGCGGACCTCTCCATAGGCCTCTTCCCTGGGGATGGTGATGGTTTTTTTCTCTTCCACAGCCATATCGATCAGCCCCTTTTCGAAACCGGGAATCAGACTTCCTTCTCCTAAGGTCACCTCAAGGGGTTCGCGCTGCAGGGAACTATCGAAGACCTCCCCGGTAACCAGCTTACCTGTATAGTGTACACGCACCGTGTCATTTTCTTTTACTTTACTCATAATAGTACTATTGTTCTGTTATTTTTCAATACTGCTGCAAAGGTACGGGCTGGAAATCGGGTAGACGAATAAATCCGGGGTTTTCTACGATTTTTACCCCGGGGAGCATTCGGAAATGGGGTCAACGGCCCTGCTCTTTGGACTTCCGGGTAAAGGGTACAAAACGGACGGGCATCAATTTTTCAAACTTGAATTTGCCCCTTTTCTTGGTGACCAGGGTAAGTTGTCGTACCCCGCCGTGGGGTCCTATGGGGATGACCATGCGACCGCCTTCGGCCAGTTGATCCATCAGTGGCTGTGGAAGTTGCTCTGCCCCCGCGGTGACCATGATGGCATCAAAAGGCGCCTGGGAAGGCCAACCGTTGTAACCGTCGCCCACATGCACGGCAACATTGTCATAGCCCAGCCGTTTGAGCCGTTCCCGGGCTGCCAGGGCAAGGGGCTCCACGATTTCAATGGAATAGACCTGCCGGCTCAGCAGTGAAAGCACCGCTGCCTGATATCCGGAACCTGTTCCGATTTCCAGGACGCGGTCCTCCGGCTGCAACTGCAGGATTTGGGTCATAAAGGCAACAATGTAGGGCTGGGAAATGGTCTGCCCTTCCCCGATAGGCAGTGCCTGATCCCTGTAGGCGTAGGGGCGGTAGTCCCCGGGAACAAATTCATGGCGGGGCACTTCCCCCATGGCCTGGAGGACATCAGCCTGGTAAATATCCCGGGCCCGCAGTTGCTCGGCGACCATTTTCTCACGCAACTGCCGGTAACTCTGTTGTCCCAAAGTCCCCTGCAGGCCAAAGACGAGGAATAAAATAAAAGGAAGGAATCTCACGGGCTGTAATTAGGCGGAAAAGATACTAAAAAATGAACTTGCCTCAGGGGGAGCATCAAATGCATCCGACCCAACCCGGCCTACCGCCTGAAGCGCCTGAGCCCTACCGTTGTTTTGCGCGTATTGATAAAATACACCCCGGTCAGCAGGATGCCTGCTGCCAGCACAGACTGCAGGGGGATGGATTCATCCAGGAAAAACCATCCCAGAAACATGGCCACAATCGGGTTTACGTAGGTGTTGGTGGCCACTTTTTCCGGAGATACTACCTTTAGCAGGTAGTTAAACGAGGTGAAGGCAACGATGCTCCCAAAGATGACCAACAGGCCCATAGCCCAGAATGTTTGGGACTCCCAGAGGTCCAGGGGTACCCATGCCTCTCCTGCGGCCAGGCTCATCAGCCACAGCAAAATGCCCCCTGTGAGCATTTGATACCCGGTGTTGACAAAGTAATTGGGGGGCAATTCTGCCTTTCCCACAAAAATACTTCCATAAGCCCATGCGAGCATGGCCGCGAAGATCATCCCGATCCCGGCCGCCGCATGCTCATGCCTGACGGCGGTATCCTGGTCGATCAGCAGGTAAATCCCAACAATACCAAGGGCCACACCCACCAGGGACATGGGCCTTATTTTTTTACCCTGAAGGATCCACATCATCAGCAGGATCACCAGGGGCTGGGCTGAAATTTCAAGGGCTGCAAAATTGCTGTCCACATACTTCAGGGCCCAGACCACCATCCCATTTCCAAAACTCAGGAACAGGAACCCTGCCAGGACCGAGTTGCCGAATTGCTTCCAACTGACCCGAATGCGCTTACCCATCAATAGGGCAATCGCGAAGATGAGCAGGCCGGCCACCACAAACCTGACCCCCGCCAGCATGAACGGAGCCAGTTGGGCCACCGCAATCTTGTTGAGCAGGTAGGTAGATCCCCAGATCACATAAATCGCAAAAAATGCCGCGATGATCAGCGGAAGTTGAGGGCGGTTCTGCATACCGCAATATTAGGGTATTCCACTGCAATTTGGAACAAAAAAGTGCTTTGGGGATTACAGCAGCCCGGCCACCATAAACCCGACATAGGTACCCAGGGCATTCCCCAGGGAACCGATCAGGATGGCCGGCAGGATGAGCTCATTGCGCCCGAAATTCTTCGCCAGGGCCATGGCCGTCGTCCCCCCGCCAATGTTGGCCTGTGAGGCAATCGCAGCCATCTCCCAGTCGTAACGCAGCAGGTAGGTCCC
>JAWWDW010000168.1:0-4990 GCA_033719735.1 Robiginitalea sp.
CGGAATTACACCAACTCGTTCGAGGATCTAAGTTCACAGGTTCACGGGGAGTATGTCATTTCGAACCGACCCGAAAGTGAGCATTGCTCTACTTTCGGGGAGGGTGAGAAATCTCATGAAGAAGGATCGTAGCTTCATGATGGGATTTCTCAGTCAGTCCCATTTTCCTGTAAAAGAATAAACCTGGCTGAAGAATACTTTCCAGCCCCCGTAGAAAGCCGTACCTTTAGGGACCATTTTAATCGCCCTATGATTCGGAAACTACTGCGGTTTGTCCTGATCCTCACCACGCTCCTGGTGTTTGTATACCTTCTGGGGCCGGAGGTGGACACCCCTACCCTGGACAGATCCTTACCTGGGGTAACCGCTGATTTGGCCCAGCTGGAACAGGAGATCCAGCAACACGAAGCCTCCATTCCCAACATAAAACCCGACAATGAAGCCCGGATTGTCTGGGCAGACAGTGTCCCACAGAAAACAGCCTATAGCATCGTGTACCTGCCTGGCTGGTCCGCCAGTCAGGAAGAAGGGGACCCCATCCACCTCGAAACAGCCAAACGCTATGGCTGCAATTTGTACCTGCCCCGATTATATGGCCATGGACTGATAGAGGCGGATACGATGTCGGGAATCACTTCAGACAAACTACTCTATTCAGCTAAGAAAGCCATCGCCGTGGGAAAACAACTCGGGGACAAGGTGCTGGTGATGGCTACCTCAACAGGAGGGACCCTCGGATTGTACCTGGCAGGAGGCGACCCGGATATTGCGGGCCTGCTTTTGTATTCCCCGAATATTGCCATTTTCGACCCCAATGCCAGGTTCCTGGCCAAACCCTGGGGGCTGCAACTGGCAAAACTGGCGAACGGGGGAGACTACCACGAGTTCGATAACATTACGGAGGAGAACAGCAAATACTGGACAACGAAATACCCGGTAGCGGCCCTGACGCACCTTCAGGCACTGGTTGAAGAAACCATGACAAAAGAGACCTTTGCCCGCGTTCAGCAGCCTGTCTTCCTGGGGTACTATTACAAAGACCGGATCCATCAGGACAGCACGGTGTCCGTTCCGGCCATGCTCCGCATGTATAGCCAGCTCGGCACCCCCAGGGACCTGAAACGAAAGGTGGCGTTTCCCAACGTAGGCGCCCATGTGATGACCTCCCATATCACCTCCAAAGACCTGGAGTCCGTACAGCAGGAAACGAATCGCTTCCTGGAAGCTGTTTTGGGATTGAAGCCCCGGTAGGAAATTCAACCGCGACAGGTTGCTTTTGAGTTTGGCAGCCCCCTGATGCAACATCCATGTCGTTTCGAACCGAACCGCAAAAGCGCTCTGTGCTGCTTTCGGGAGCGTAAGAAATCCCTTAAATAGACCTCTGCATAGACTTGGAGAGATTTCTCACGCATCGCCAAAGGCGCTGGTTCGAAATGACATTTTCATGGAATGTAATGAATCTTCATCGGGGTCGGCCTATCTGCATGCGAAGGAACGGGTAATAATGTTACCTTTCAGTACCAAACCTGCTTTAAACCCATACGATGATGCATACCTTTCAACGCATACGGCAATGGCTCACCGATCTGATCAAAAAGATTACCCCGGGTCCGCATGCAGTGCGGGGGGCTTCCCTGGGGCTTTTGGTTGTGACGGCCCTTTTCTGGATCCTCTTTGCCTTTGGAACTTTTAGAAACCTCAGCGATGGATGGGTACTGCTGTTCCTCCTGCTCTTTGCGGCAGCGGCGATCCTGTTCGGCTTCCTCACGAGGTGGGGCCTTGGACTGCTGGCCAAAGTGCCGCATTTCCTGAAACTGGCCCTTCTCATTTCAGTCCCCCTGCTTTTTATCATGAGTTTTGACTGGATTGTAGTGCTGATTGTTGCGGTCTTGTCACTGCTGTGCGGAGCCGCGGTCATGGTACTGCGGAAAACCGGGTTCCGGAACCTCCCGGCCCCGAAAAAGATCGTTGCCATCCTTGGGATCCTGATAGGGTTTGGCGGATTCCTCGCTGTCGGATACTTCTATTTGCAGGATGGTTTTGAGGTGGGGAAAATCACGGATGCGGCCCTTGCCTCTGAGGCAAAGATCGAACACATACAGGCACCCTCCCCCGCCGTCAAAGGGGCCTATACGGTAAAGACCCTCACCTATGGCAGTGGGGAAGACCGGCACAGGCCGGAATTCGGAAAGGAGGTGGACCTAAAGACGGATTCCGTAAACGGCCTTGCCTTTATCGATAACTGGGAGGGATTCGGAGGCTGGTGGCGGGAGCACTACTGGGGCTTCGATTCGAAAGCGTTGCCCCTGAATGCCCGCGTGTGGTATCCGGAAGGGGACGGCCCCTTTCCTTTAGCACTCATCGTCCACGGAAACCACGGCATGCAGGACTATTCGGATCCGGGATATGCCTATCTGGGGGAATTACTGGCCTCCCGGGGGATTATCCTGGCTTCGGTGGATGAGAACTTTATCAACGGGTCCTGGTCAGATATTTTTGGCGGGCTGGAAGAGGAAAACGATGCCAGGGGATGGCTATTGCTGGAACATTTAAGGGTTTGGCACCAGTGGAACCGCACCGAAGGCCATATCTTCCAGGGTAAAATTGACACGGCCAACCTGGCCCTCATCGGGCACTCCAGAGGAGGGGAAGCTGTAGCCCACGCGGCCATGTTCAACAACCTGCCCTTCTACCCCGATGACGCTTCGGTTCGGTTTGATTATCACTACAACATCCAATCCGTTATCGCCATTGCCCCGGTAGACGGGCAGTACGAACCCGGGGAGAGCCGGGCAAAGTTCGGGGATGTCAGTTATTTGGTCCTTCACGGCGCTCAGGACGCCGACGTGAGCTCCTATATGGGCTCCCAGCAATATGAACGGATACGCTTTACCGACAGCCTGTACCATTTCAAAGCGGGGGTGTATGTCTATGGCGCCAACCACGGACAATTCAATACGAGTTGGGGCAACAACGATACGGGGAATCCCTTTACCGGCCTGCTCAACCTGAAACAATTGCTCCCGCCCGAAGAACAGGAGAAAATCGCCCAGGTGTATATCAGTTCCTTCCTGGACATCACCCTGAAAAACAAGAAGGAATACCTGCCCCTGTTTATCGATGCCAGAAAGGGGAAGGACTGGCTTCCCCGGACCATTTACCTAAGCCAGTTCGAGGATTCCAGTTTCAAACCCATCGCGAATTTTGACGAGGATTTTGACCTGGCCAGTACCTCGCAGGAGGGAGGCGAAATCAACACCAGAAACCTGTCGGTCTGGCGTGAGCAGGAGATCCGGCTCAAATGGGAGAAAAAGGGAAGCAGGGCCCTGGTTGCGGGCTGGAACTACGACCTTGAGGACAAGACGGATTCGGTTGCCTCCATACCTGATTCCCTGATTGCCAGTTACGCCATCCGCCTGCCACCTGTTCCCGTTGATTCCACAGCTGCCCTGGTTTTCTCCATGGCTGAATCCCGGGAATCTGCAAACCCCAAATCCGGGGGAAAGTGGGCTGAAAATGAGGATGAAAACACGGAAGAAGCCAATGACCAGAAGAACAGCGAAGAACAAGAAGATGATGATGATGATGACGGCGACGAAGCGGAAGAGGAAGAAGTCAAAAAACCCATCGATTTCACTATACAACTGCTGGATTCCACCGGGACTAAGGCGTCATTTCCCTTAAGCAGCTTTGCCCCGCTTCAGAGGGAAATCGATGTGGTCCTAAAAAAGACGGACTTCATAAAGGACGACAAACAATCCGAAAAGGTTTTTCAGACCTTTTATTATCCTGCAGAAGCCATTCAAAAGGTACATCCGGATTTTGAAATTTCCGGTCTCAGAGAAGTGAAGTTTATCTTTGACAGGTCCGAAAGCGGGGTGATCGTTATTGACAATATTGGATTCATGAAGGGGTTGTAGGTCCCTACCCGGGGTGTGGGACCGTGCACATTCCGCAGCTGTAACAAAAGGTTCTATCCCTTTATCTTTAGGGAACAGCCGTCAATATACGGTCATGTAGCACACTGTATGTATTCAGCACCCACAACTCGACAAGCACGC
Source organism: Robiginitalea sp. (assembly GCA_033719735.1). GTDB lineage: Bacteria > Bacteroidota > Bacteroidia > Flavobacteriales > Flavobacteriaceae > Robiginitalea. Next base: position 4,062 of record JAWWDW010000168.1, read on the forward strand.
TGAAAACGTGTTCCCGTCGCTCTGAAAAAAGCTATCTTTAGTAAGAAAATCCGATAAAAGCCCTATGTTAATCCTGCAGGTATCATGAAAGGTCTCATGAGGGAACAAAGACAACGCATTGTTAAGGGTAAAAAATTCAGCCTGTACTTCATGTATGTACTGGTGGAAATCCTGCTGGTGGTCTTTGGGATCCTGATCGCCCTGCAGGTGGATAACTGGAATGACGAGCGCAAAGAACGGAAAGAGGAACTACGGCTGCTGGAGCAGCTGGTAGAGGACTTCAATACCAACAAATTGATTATCAGCACCTCGGAGCGCGAGTACAGAAGGGTCTTAAGCAACATTGACGCCGCCCTGCGGCACTCGGGCCCAAAGGCCTCCCTGCCACCACCTGCCGTTTTCGATTCCATTGCCAACCTGTGGACCCCCACCGTGGAATTGCTTCATACGGATGCTTCGGCTGATTACGGCCTGAACCTGGATCGGATCACTGACAATCAGTTAAAGCTCGCCCTGATGTCCTTCCCTGCCACCTACCAGCAGTATAAAGAGCTCGAAAACACCCTGAAGGAACTCACCGTAGAACAACGAAAAATCTATCAAAAATACATTCCCCTGATCGCCAGTGTTAGCGACTATCAGCAGGAACTGTTCACGGCAGATTCGATGGGCTTCCTCAGGGACCGGGAGTTCCAGAACACCTCTGTGGACCGGCTGTGGAACACGAGAAACGCCACCATACAACTGGAATGGCTTACGGAACACAACGATACCATTCTCAAAATGCTGAATACCGAATTGAGGCGGGAATAAATAGTGGGCAGTTGGCAGTGGCAGTAAGCAGTAGATTTTATCTTTTTAACTTTAAACGGTTCGGTGCGCGGCTTTCCTGCCAAATGCGAACTCTTCCTGCCCGAAGAAGCCTGCAC
>JAWWDW010000169.1:0-4987 GCA_033719735.1 Robiginitalea sp.
GAATGTGGCCATTTGCCCGGCAGCCTACCGCATTGTAGAGGAGCTTAAAAGGAGGCTGCCGCAATACCTGTAGGCACTTCGGCCTGAAGCGTTTTGGGGAATGATTCCCGAATTTGATATTTTTGGAACATGGAAAACATCATCGCCTATTTTGAGAACATCCCCTCCTCCCACCGCAGTTTGTTGCTGGTGCTGGGGATCACTTTTTTTTGGATCCTGGAGGGCGCCGTGCCCTTGTTTAGATTCAAATACCGGAAATGGCGTCACGCCCTTCCCAATTTCTTTTTCACCCTGACGACCATCGTGATCAATTTTGCCCTGGCCTTTCTGTTGCTGAATACTGCGGACTGGGTCCGGGACAATGGCTTCGGGATCATCAACTGGTTGCCGGAGATGCCCCTTTGGCTCTATGTACTGTTGGGGGTATTGCTCCTGGACCTCATAGGGGCCTACCTGGCCCATTACGTGGAACACAAGGTTAAACCCCTCTGGATGATCCACCTGGTCCACCATACCGACCACGAGGTGGATACCACCACGGCAAACAGGCACCACCCCTTTGAAAGCCTCATCCGGTTCTTTTTCACCCTCGCAGGGGTTTTTCTGGTGGGCACCCCCATCGGGATCGTAATGCTGTACCAGTCCCTCTCCCTGCTGGCCACACAGTTTACCCATGCCAATATCCGCCTGCCTCGAAACGTGGACCGGGCCCTGAGCTGGGTGCTGGTCTCCCCGGACATGCACAAGGTCCACCACCATTATGTGCTGCCCTATACGGATTCCAACTACGGAAATATCTTTTCGATCTGGGACCGCCTTTTCGGCACCTATATGGAACTGGACCGGGAAACGATCGTCTACGGGGTGGATACCTTCCCGGACCGGGAGGAGAATTCAAGTGTTTCCGGCCTGCTGAAACAACCCTTCCACAAGTATCGCAAACCCACCACCCTGGGTGCCCCGGGGCCTGAGGCCCCTCAGTCGTAGATCAGGTACTTCGCCCGGATCTTTAGGAATGCCTGCAGGGATTCCTGCCAACCGGCGCGGATCCGGGCCGCATCCCACCCGGCTTCGATCTGTTTCTGAAGGGTTTCCGTACCTGCGTGTTTCGTAAATCCACTGGTTTTGAAAAAGGGCACTTCCGAATCCCGGTATTTGTAGGCTTCCACCAGCCAGGTCAGATCCACGGAATCCGGTGGGCTTACCCCTCGTAAATCCCTGCCATGACACTTGAGCCCCTCCTGTTTTGGATGGGTAGCCCCCGGCCTGGGTTCCGGGGTGTAGGTGAAATCAAAGTGGGTTTCCAAAAGGAAAGGTGCCCCGAAACACTGGAATTGATGTCCCGTGCCCCGTCCTGCATTTACATGGGTACCCTCGAACAATCCCAGGCTGGGGTAGAGGCGTACTGCCTGGTCATTGGGCAGGTTGGGGGAAGGGGGAATGGGCAGGTGGTAGGCTGTATGATGGGTGTATCCTTCGAGCGGGACCACCTGCAGATCGGCCTTCAGGCCGTCTTCCAGCCAGCCTTCCCCATTGATCATCCGGGCGTATTCTCCAATGGTCATTCCGTAGACCAGGGGGATTTCCGTCATCCCGAGAAAGGAGCGGTGGGCTGCTTCCATCACCGGGCCATCCACATAATGTCCGTTGGGGTTGGGCCGGTCCAGGACCACCACGGGGATCCCGGCCCTGGCGCATGCCTCCATTACGAGTTGCAGGGTGGCGATGTAGGTGTAGAAGCGGACCCCCACATCCTGTATGTCGAACACCACCAGGTCCAGCCCTTCGAGCTGTTCGGGTTTGGGTTTTCGGTTGGCCCCGTACAGGGAGAGGACCGGCAACCCGGTACGCGGATCGGTCCCATCTGTTACTTTTTCACCTGCGTCTACCTGCCCCCGGAACCCGTGCTCCGGGGCAAAAACTTTTTTAAGGTTCAGGCCGGCCTGAAGCAGGCTGTCCGCCAGGTGGACCCAGCGGCCTTCCGGGGTAAATATCACAGAGGTCTGGTTGGCTACCAGGGCGAATTCCTTCCCTTCCAACAGCGGGAAATACGACCCGGTTCGATTTGCCCCAACCACCACCGGGACGGTTTTTTCGGCCGCCTCCGTCCGGGGTTGGGACCTTCCGCAGGCCATCAGGGACAGAAGAAGGACAAATAGCGTATTTTTGAAGGCAGTTAAAGGGAGCATCCGTTGAATTTAGAATGGTACATCGCCAGGCGGCTTATTGGGAGCAGGGAGCATAAAAGTAGTATTTCCGCCCCTATTATTAAAATAGCGATTGCCGCTATTGCCCTTGGCTTGCTGATGATGCTGATCGCCCTGGCCACCGGGGTGGGCCTTCGCCATAAGATCCGGGAAAAGGTCTCTGCCTTCAACGGCCACATCCAGATCTACAACTACGACAACAACCTCTCAGAGGTTTCCGTGATGCCGGTAAGTACGCGCCAGACCTTCTATCCCGATTTTGATCTGACGGACGGGGTGCGCCATATCCAGGCCGTCGCCACCAAGGCCGGGATCATCCGGACGGAGGACACCTTCGAGGGAATCATCGCCAAAGGAGTGGGGCCGGACTATGACTGGTCTGCCTTTACCGAATTTCTGGTGGCGGGCCGGGTGCCGGATTTCAGTGGGGAACTCGGGAATGAGACCCTTATCTCACGAAGGATGGCAGACCGCCTGCATTTGGGGGTGGACAGCCTTTACAACAGCTTTTTCCTGAAGCAGGAAGACCCCTCCAGGGTACCCAACCAGCGACGGTTCCGGGTTGTGGGGATCTACGACAGCGGTTTTGAGGAGTTTGATGCCACCTATGTTTTTATCGATATCCGGCATATACAACGCATGAACCAGTGGGAAGCGGACCAGGTGGGGAACTTTGAGGTATTCCTGGACGACTTCGACCAGATCGAGGAGAAAAGCGCGGAGATCTACGGCCTGACTCTCTCCGACCTCGATACCCAAACCATTAAGAACAAATACTACCAGATCTTTGAATGGATCGGCCTGTTCGATTTCAACATCATCCTGATCATCGGGATCATGATCCTGGTGGGGGGCATCAACATGATTACCGCCCTGCTGGTGCTCATTTTGGAACGCACCCCCATGATCGGAATCCTGAAATCCCTGGGGGCTACGGACTGGAGCGTGCGAAAGGTGTTCCTGTACAATGCGGCCTATCTGATCGGCCTGGGACTCCTGTGGGGGAATGCCCTGGGCCTGGGACTGCTGGCGCTTCAGGGGAAGTACCGGATTTTTAAGTTCCCCAACCCGGAGGAATACTACATGAATTATATCCCCGTGTACATGGATGTACCCACCCTGCTCATCCTCAATGCAGGCGTACTTTTGCTTTGCCTGCTGATGCTGCTGATCCCCTCCTGGATCATCACGCGGATCAGCCCGGTGAAGGCCATTCGCTTTGAGTAGGATATTCGCCAGATCACCCCGGGGTTTGTATCTTTGCCTTCCATGAACTACGCCGAAAACATCCTCGAGACCATCGGGAATACCCCCCTGGTCAAAATCAACCGGATCACGGCCGACCTGCCCTGCCTGGTTCTGGCCAAATACGAAACTTTCAACCCGGGGAATTCCGTAAAGGACCGGATGGCCCTTAAGATGGTGGAAGACGCTGAGGCAGCCGGCCTGTTGAAGCCCGGAGGGACCATCGTGGAAGGGACCTCGGGGAATACGGGGATGGGACTGGCCCTGGCGGCCATCGTTAAGGGCTACCGGATGATCTGTGTGATCAATGACAAGCAATCCCGGGAAAAGATCGATATCCTGAGGGCTGTGGGGTGTGAAGTGCATGTCTGCCCCACGGATGTGGCCCCGGAGGATCCCAGGAGCTATTATTCCACGGCCCGCAGGCTGGCGGAGGAAATCCCGGGTGCCTGGTACGTAAACCAGTATGACAACCCTTCGAACACCCAGGCCCACTTTGAAAGCACGGGCCCTGAAATCTGGGAGCAGACCCAGGGGAAGGTCACCCATTTTGTGGTGGGGGTCGGCACCGGGGGTACGATATCGGGGGTTGGGTCCTACCTGAAATCCAAAAACCCCGATGTCAAGGTTTGGGGTGTGGATACTTATGGGTCCGTCTTTAAAAAGTACCACGAGACCGGTATTTTTGATGAGAATGAAATCTACCCGTACCTCACGGAGGGTATTGGCGAGGACATCCTCCCGGCCAATGTGAATTTTGACGTCATTGACGGGTTTACCAAAGTGACCGATAAGGATGCGGCAGTCTACACCCGGCGCCTGGCCCTTGAGGAAGGGATGTTCCTGGGGAACTCTGCCGGAGCGGCCATCAAAGGGGTCCTCCAATTGAAGGAGCACTTTGGTCCCGACGATGTGGTGGTGGTCCTTTTCCACGACCACGGCAGCCGGTATGTCGGGAAGATCTACAATGACGACTGGATGCGGGCCCAGGGATTTTTAGAGCCCGATCCTCAGACGGAAAACCACTAAATAAGAACCTATGCGAATCCTGCTTTTTATCCTATGTATGCTGGTGGGGCTTACGGGGATCAATGCCCAGCAACTCAGCCGAACCGAAAAGAAAATCGCCGCTGCGGTTTCCCGCAATGCGCCCCAGGCCATCGCCTTTTTGGAGAAAGTGGTCAATATCAACAGCGGTACCCTCAATCTGGAAGGGGTCCGGGAAGTCGGCGGGGTTTTCGGGACGGCCTTTGAGGAAATTGGTTTTACGACCCGGTGGATCCCCATGCCGGATGAGATGAACCGGGCGGGCCACCTTTTTGCGGAAATCGAAGGGAACAGGGGAAAACGGCTCCTTCTGATCGGCCACCTGGATACGGTTTTTGAAAAGGACAGTCCCTTCCAGCAATTTGAGCGTGTCAACGATACCCTGGCGCATGCCCCGGGCGGGAATGATATGAAGGGTGGGGACGTCATCGTACTTTTCGCGTTGAAGGCCCTGCAGGAAGAAGGCCTCCTGGACGACGCCCAGATCA
>JAWWDW010000170.1:0-4983 GCA_033719735.1 Robiginitalea sp.
ATATTTGCACCCGCCTTATCGAAAAGCCGTGCCTTTATGGCTTTGGGGGCGAACGAAAAAGTTCATTTTTAACAACAAGCTATGTACGCAATTGTAGAGATAGCAGGGCAGCAATTCAAAGTTGCAAAAGACCAGAAGGTTTACGTACATCGCCTCAAGCAGGAGGAGGGCAAGAAGGTCACTTTCGACCAGGTACTCCTTATCGGAGATGGCGATAACGTAACTGTTGGCGCCCCGGCTATAGACGGTGCTGCCGTTGAGGCAAAAATCGTAAAGCACCTGAAGGGAGACAAGGTGATTGTCTTCAAGAAGAAAAGAAGGAAAGGGTATCGTGTCAAAAATGGTCACCGTCAGTTTCTGACCGAACTGGTCATTGAGGGCATCGTTGCCAAGGGAGCCAAAAAGCCCGCAGCCAAAAAGGAGGCACAGGCCGAAAAGGAAGCCCCCAGGAAGGAAAAAGCAGCTGCAAAACCAGCGGCGGCTAAGAAGGAGGCCAAACCTGCAGAGGATTTGGGTTCCAGGACCGTGGCTGAATTGAAAGCCATGGCAAAAGACAAGGGGATATCAGGATATTCCTCTATGAAGAAGGCAGAACTCATCGAGGCACTGTCCGGAAAATAAAACATAACCGGGAAGCATCCCGATAAATTTCAATATCATGGCACACAAGAAAGGTGTTGGTAGTTCCAAGAACGGAAGGGAGTCGGAATCTAAACGCCTTGGCGTAAAGATTTTTGGCGGACAAAAAGCCGTTGCCGGAAATATCATCGTACGTCAGCGTGGAACCAGGCACAACGCCGGAGACAATGTGTATGTGGGTAAGGACCACACCCTGCATGCCAAAGTCGACGGGATTGTTCGTTTTGACAAGAAATCCGGAGGAAAATCCTTTGTTTCCATAGAACCTTTTGAGGCCTAAAGACCTCTTGGTTTAACATACCGACCCGGCCGGCAGGCCGGGTTTTTTTTATGCCTTCCACAGCCACCTTCGGGCTTAGGGGGCTTTTGAAAGGGGGACGACCGACCTGTTCGCAAACCTTTTCACAAGAAAATACCCCGGAATCAACTTTGTTGTTTCCGGGGTATTCGCTTCTCAACCTGGTTGTTAATACCTGTAGTAGTCCGGCTTGAAGGGGCCTTCGGGGTCTACTCCGATATACCTGGCCTGTTCGGGACGCAAACGGGTCAGTTCTGCCCCGAGCCTGGCCAGGTGCAACTCGGCAACCTTTTCATCCAGGTGCTTGGGCAGGGTGTATACTTTTTTGTCGTACTTGTCTGAATTGTTCCACAATTCGATCTGGGCAAGGGTTTGGTTGGTGAAGCTGTTGCTCATCACGAAACTCGGATGGCCGGTGGCACATCCCAGATTGACCAGGCGGCCTTCTGCCAGAACGATGATATCCTTGCCATCAAGGGTGTACTTGTCTACCTGGGGTTTGATCTCATCCCGGGTGTGTCCGTAATGGGTGTTCAACCAGGCCATGTCGATTTCATTGTCGAAATGCCCGATGTTGCAGACGATGGCCTTGTCCCGCATTGCTTTAAAGTGTTCTTCACGGAGAATGTCTTTGTTCCCGGTGGCCGTAACAATTATATCAGCCTGCTCAATTACGGATTCCAGGCGCTTTACCTCGTATCCGTCCATACATGCCTGCAAGGCACAGATCGGGTCGATTTCGGTAACCGTTACAATGGCTCCGGCCCCGCGGAAGGAAGCAGCTGTCCCTTTCCCTACGTCCCCATACCCGGCGACCACGACGCGCTTGCCCGCCAGCATGGTATCCGTAGCCCGGCGGATGGCATCCACGGCACTTTCCCGGCACCCGTATTTGTTGTCAAATTTGGATTTGGTGACTGAATCGTTCACATTGATGGCGGGCATGGGCAAGGTGCCTTTCTTTACCCGCTCGTAGAGGCGAAGCACCCCTGTGGTGGTTTCCTCAGAGATTCCGCGGATTCCCTCCGCAAGCTCCGGATACCTGTCGAGCACCATGTTGGTAAGGTCACCCCCATCGTCCAGGATCATGTTCAGGGGCTTCCGGGATTCCCCAAAAAACAGGGTTTGTTCGATACACCAGTCGAATTCTTCCTCAGTCATGCCTTTCCAGGCATATACGGGGATCCCGGCTGCAGCAATGGCAGCTGCGGCGTGGTCCTGGGTGGAAAAGATGTTGCAGGAAGACCAGGTGACCTCGGCCCCCAGCTCAACCAGGGTTTCGATCAGCACGGCCGTTTGGATCGTCATATGGAGGCAGCCTGCAATCCGGGCCCCTTTAAGCGGTTTTTTGCTTCCAAATTCCTTTCTGAGGGACATCAGGCCGGGCATCTCCGCCTCTGCCAGTTCAATTTCCTTTCTCCCCCATTCCGCCAGGGAAATGTCTTTTACCTTATACGGAAGGTATTCTACTGCTTTCGTACTCATGTTTCCTTTAAATTTTTAATCTTTATGCGGGGATTCTGCCAGGGAGGTCACCTGGTAACGAATTCATTCGAATCCATCAGAAGCCTTCCCTTCCCGCGCTACAAAAACCGGGTACAAAGGTACTGATAAGTTTGCAATCCTATGCCACTCTATAAATCGCTTCAGCCTGCCTCCGATGTCCGTGTCTACATCTGGAAAATTGAAGAATCGGAATCATGGCTTTCCAGGGACGTGGAACTCACCCCGCATTGTCAGCGGCGTGTCGAGGGCATGCAGTCCGAACTCCACCGCAGGGGGTTTTTGAGTATCCGGCACCTGATGGCTGAAGCGGGGTACGCGGATGCCGACCTGTATTACGATGCCAATGGGAAGCCCCACCTTAAGGACGGGACCCATATTTCCATCACGCATTCCTTTGAATTTACGGGAATCATCCTTTCCAGGGCGTATGAAGTCGGGATCGACATTGAAAAGCAGCGGGACAAGATTTTGAGGATTGCCCACCGGTTTACCCCCATACGCGAGTACCACAGCGTGGCAAACGAGGAAGCCATGGTCCGCAAGCTCACGATGATCTGGGGCGCCAAGGAATCCCTCTACAAGGTGATGGGAATACCCGGGGTTAGTTTTCGGGACCATATTTGCGTGGCTGACTTTGAGCTCGGGCAGGAGGGCACCACTGCCCGCGTCATGTTTGAGGGCCGTCGCACAGATTTTGAGACGTTTTTCCTCGAGTTTGAGGGGTTCACCTGTGTGTATGCCCTCCAAAAGCCGATCGCGGCCCGCTAAAGGGGGCTTCGGCATGCAAGTCAGGCAGGTCTGCTAACTTTGCAATCCAAACCAACGCCCATGAAAATCTCCGTTGAACTTACTTTCAGCCCCCTTCAGGACGATTATGAGCCTGAGATCATCCGGTTTATCAAGGCCCTCAGGGAGTCGGGGCTCACTGTTTTGGAAAACCCCCTGAGTACCCAGGTCTACGGGGATTATGGACGGGTGATGGAGGTCCTCCAAAGGGAGATGGCGCATAGCCTGGAAGCTGTCGGGCAGGGGGTGTTCTATATAAAGATGGTCAAAACCGACCGCAGCAGCTATGAGCCCCATTTTTGACTTTTTCTTTGACCCGTACCGGGAACGGGAGGGGTACCTGATCCTCCTGGAAGCCATTGCCCTTATCTTCGGGATCGCCAGTGTGGTATATGCACAACGGGAAAACATCCTGGTGTACCCCACCGGCCTGGTCGCCACCCTGATCACCATGTACATCTTTTTTCAGGACCGGCTGCTGGGCGACATGATGATCAACCTCTATTATTCGCTCATGAGCATCTACGGGTGGTGGAACTGGGCCAGGCGCAAGGAAGGGGAGGTGGTGGTACACATCTCCCGGACGAACCGCAGGGAAAAAGGGATCGGAATCCTGTTGTTTCTCGCCACCGCCGCGGTGAATTACGGGGTATACCGGCTCTTCGGGACCGAAATCGGCCCGACGAATTACATCGACATCCTGACCTCGGGGATCTTCTTTACCGCCATGTGGTACATGGCCACCAAAAAACTGGAAAACTGGACCCTCTGGATCGTAGCGGACCTGATTACCGTCCCCCTCTATGCCTACAGGGGGTGGGGAATGCTGTCTTTTCAGTACCTCATATTCACTATCTTGGCCATCCAAGGCTATATTGCATGGAAGAAGCTCTTAGACAAGAACCTTCAGACGTCCTGAAAGTGGTGATCTTTGGACCGGAATCCACCGGAAAGACGACCCTCGCGAAAGACCTTGCGGCGCATTATAAGGCCCCCTGGGTGCCGGAGTACGCCCGGGAATACCTGCAGGAGAAATGGGACCGGCAGCAGCAGACCTGCCAGGCCGAGGACCTGCTCCCCATCGCCATCGGGCAGATGCGGCTTGAAAATGCCCTGGCCAGACAGGCGGACCGCCTGCTGATCTGCGATACGGACCTTTTGGAAACCAAAGTATATTCGGAAGCCTATTACCTGGGGTACTGCGATCCCGTTTTGGAGAAGTACGCCCTTGAAAATCAATACGCCCTGTACTTTCTGACGGGGATCGATGTTCCATGGGAAGCGGACGACCTGCGCGACAAACCTGGAGAACGGGAAGAAATGTTCGCCTATTTTAAAGAAGCCCTGGAAACGTATAACCGCAGATTTGTTATCTTAAAGGGCAGCCGGGATACACGGCTTAAGCTGGCAATCGAACATATCGATAAATTATTGAATACATGAAACTATTTACGGAAGCGGATCGTGCGTTTTTATCGGAAAAAGGAATATCCCCCCAGGAGGTATTTGCCCAAATTGAAACCTTTCGGGAGGGAATTCCACCGGTTCACCTGAGTAAAGCCGCCGTAATCGGGGATGGTATTCAGCGGCTGAATGCGGAAGAGCAGCAGCGCCTCCGAAAGCATTACCGGGCGTATTCCCAGGGGAAGCAGATTGCCAAGTTTACCCCGGCTTCCGGGGCGGCTTCCCGAATGTTCAAAGCCCTGTTTGCGTTTCTGGAGGCCTTTAAACCCGGTGAGCATTCCCTGGAAGCA
>JAWWDW010000171.1:0-4967 GCA_033719735.1 Robiginitalea sp.
CGAGGTTACCACCAGCGGGGACTATCCCGGATGGCTCCCCGACCGGGATTCCCAAATCCTGTCCCTGCTGCAAACCCGTTACAAGGCACTCTTTGGGGAGGCCCCCAGGGTGATCGCAGGGCACGGGGGCCTGGAGTGCGGGATCCTGAAAGACCATTACCCCCATATCGACATGATCAGTTTCGGCCCGACCATCCTGGGAGCCCATTCCCCGGACGAACGGGCTTCCATCCCATCGGTTCAGAAATTCTGGAAACTGCTGCAAGACGTGCTCGCCCACATACCCGAAAAATAAAAGTCTTTACTGAGAAAGGGGCAGCATCTCGAGGTCGAAAACCAGGTTGGCATTGGGCGGGACCGGGCCGGAACCCTGGTTTCCGTAACCGAGGTGGGGCGGGATAAAGACCCGCCATTTGTCCCCTGCCTTCATTTGCATAAGGGCCTCTTTAAACCCGGCGATCAGCCCCATATCCGGGCTGTAGGCCATGGTGATCGGACTGAAGTCTCCCCGGTGCAGGGCCAGTAATTGCTCGTATTTTCCCGAAGCCCTGGCGATGGAATCCCGGCTGGTATCCACAATGGAGCCGTCTTCCAGCCATCCCGCATAATGAACCGATATGTTTTGTCCCAGGCTGGGTTTTGGCCCGTCCCCTTCCTTCAGGACGATATACTTCAGGCCTGAGGGCAGCGCTGTCGCGGTCTCTTTAAGGCTGGTGAGTTCCCTTCCGAATTCGCGGATCTTCGCTTCCAGGGCCGCTTCCTCGGCAAAATAGTCCGACAGGACCTGTACGGCGTCAAAATCTTTAGCCGCTTTTCCCCTTCTCACGATTTTCACTTCTTCCATCACCACGGAGTCCTGGGGGCGGTCCTGCGGTCCGGTTGGGACCAGGGCAATGGAATCGATTACATCCATACCAACCACTACCTGCCCGAAAACCGTGTGTCTGCCATTGAGCCAGGGGGTTTCTTTATGGGTGATGAAAAACTGGCTACCATTGGTTTTGGGACCTGAGTTGGCCATGGAGAGGATTCCTTTTCCACCGTGTCCCAATGTGGGGTCGATCTCATCCTTGAACCGGTACCCGGGATTCCCGGAACCCGTTCCGGTGGGATCCCCACCCTGAATCATAAAATCGGGGATCACCCGGTGGAAAATCAACCCGTCGTAATAGGGCTTGCCTTTGTACGGATCGCTGACATACGGGTTGTTCCCTTCTGCCAGGCTCACAAAATTGGCCACGGTTACCGGGGTTTTCTCTTGTTCCAGCCGAATGATCATGTCCCCTTTGGTGGTTTTCATCTCGGCGTAGAGCCCGTCTCCAAGGTCTTTGTAGTTGGATTTACAGGAGGCCAGCAAGGCAGTGGCCAGTACCCAAAGCAATAACGGCTTTCTCATCGGTATCGATTTTAATTTTGAGGTTGTGGTTCTATTTCCAGGATTTCCAGGGTAGCCTTAAGCGGAACGTTCGGGCCGATCCGCTCGTCGTCCCCGTGATATCCGTAACCCAGGGCGGAGGGGAACAGGAAGGTAGCGGCTTCCCCTGCTTTCAGGAGTTTCACGCTGTAGCGCAACCCGGGGAATAATTCCTGTTTATCCACCTTGTAGCGGATGATCCCAATCTCTTCCTGCCGGTAGAGTGTATCTTCATTCCAGGTGCGCAGGTTATAGGTCAGGGTGACCAGGTCGTCTGGCCTGGGACGGTATCCTTCCCCGGGAAGCGCCTTGTCGTAATAGTAACGGAAGCCACTGGAGCTCCTCAGGTACTCATGCAGGCTGTCCCGCCCGATCAGGGCCTCCATCCGGGCTTCCTCCATTTCCAGGAGTTTTTTGTTTCGCTCCGCCGAGAGTTTCAGGAAACTTCCGCTTTTTACCTCTACGGGACGTCGCGCCCGGGGCCCTTCGCAGGAAAGGAAAAGAAGGGTCAAACAAAAAACAGGCAATATCATTCTCATCCGGCTAACTGTTTTTCATAATCGGGCAAAATGGATTCAAACCGCTTTACAGTGGCTTCGATGCTTTCGGTGCTGCGGCCCCCGGCCGCGTTGATGTGTCCTCCCCCCTCAAAATGGGTACGTGCCATCTCATTGACCGAAAAGGCACCCTGGGATCGCAGGGAAATCTTGATGATCCCCTCGTCCCGGTTCTCGATAAAAATGGCTGCGAGCACCACATCCTTCAGGGAAAGCCCGTAATTGACGAAGCCTTCGGTATCCCCTTTGTGGAAATCGTGCCTGTTGAGTTCCTCCTGTGTCAGGGTGATGTAAGCGGTGCGGTAGGGTTTCAGGATCACCAGGTTTTGAAGGGCACACCCCAGCAACTGGAGACGCTCCGGACGGTTGGTGTCAAAGATATCCCGGTGGATCTGGGTATGGGGAGCACCCCGTTCCATGAGCTCGGCGGCCACCCGCATGGTGGTGGGGGTGGTCGCGGCGTATTTGAAGGAACCCGTATCGGTCAGGATACCGGTGTAGAGGCAGGCGGCAATGGTGGCGTCAATCCGGTCACCTTCCCCCAGGGACTGGATGAAGTGGTACACCATCTCGCAGGTGGAGCTCATCTCCGGATCCGAATAGGTGATCTGGGCATAGGTTCCCGGGCTTTGGTGGTGGTCGATCATCACGAAGGTGCCCTCACAGCCCTGCAGGGCCGTGGTCATGGAGCCGCTTCGGTCCAGGGAATTGAAATCAAGGGTGAAAACCAGGTCCGCATTTTTAAGGAGCTCCTGTGCCCTGCCGGCATTGTGATCATAGATTACAAAGGATTCCGACCCGGGCATCCACTTGAGAAAACCCGGGAAATCGTTGGGGGATACCGGGCTCACCTCATGGCCCTGTTGCCTGAGAAAATGAAACAGGCCCAAACAGGCCCCGATGGCATCCCCGTCCGGATTCTTGTGGGGTACCAGCACGATACGGCACCTGGTTTTAAGGCGCTGCTTCAGGGTCTTGATGTCTTCGGAATTCATGCCGGCAAAGATATCATTTTAATCGAAAGCCTTCTTAGATTCCCTACCTTTACGTGAAACGAAAGATCCTGTGAAAAATTTCTTTGTACTGCTGTGTGCAGGACTGTTGCTCATGTCCTGTAAATCAACGCCTATCGGTGGAACCATCGGAAAGGCACCTGCCGAAAACACTTTTCGGATTGCCTTTGGGTCCTGCAACAAAACAGAGGTTGAAAACCCCTTTTGGGACGATGTGCTGGCCCTGCAGCCGGATCTTTGGATCTGGGGCGGGGATAACATCTACGCCGATACGGACGATATGGAAAAGATGCGGGCCATGTACCGGGACCAGAAAAGCATTCCCGGTTATCAGGCCCTTGTGAAGCAGGTACCGGTTATCGGTACCTGGGACGACCACGATTACGGACTGAATGATGGCGGGGCCGAATTCGCGGCCCGGGCCGAAAGTCAGCAGGCATTCCTGGATTTTCTGGATGTTCCCAAGGACAGTCCGCGCAGGACGCGGGAGGGGGTTTACGCTTCCCACACCTATACCCGGCCCGGGGGCAAGGTCAAGGTGCTTGTGCTGGATACCCGCTATTTCCGGACCCCGTTGCGGGAAGATCCCACCGGACAAAAAAGGTATGTTCCGAATGCGTATGGGGAGGGAACCGTCCTTGGGGAGGCCCAGTGGGCCTGGCTCGAGCGGGAACTGACAGGGTCGGATGCCGATTTCCATGTCGTGGTGAGTAGTATACAGCTGCTCTCCGGCCAGCACGGTTTTGAATCCTGGGGGAATTTTCCGCATGAGGTGGATCGGATGATCCGTACCCTGGGATCCTCAGGGGCCAATGGGGTCTTTGTCCTGTCCGGCGACCGGCATATTTCTGAGTTCTCCAGACGGGAAACCACGTCTTTGCCCTATGCCCTGGTGGACTTCACCTCCAGTGGACTCACCCATGCCTATCGCAGTTTCAAGGGGGAACCAAACCCATACAGGGTAGGGGAGGTTGTCTCCAGGGAGAGTTTTGGGGTGGTCCTGCTGGATTTTGAGAAAAAGCAGGCGACGTTTCAGATCCGGGCCGACGGCAATGCAATCCTGCAGGAAATCACCCAAAAATATTAGGTTTGTGGGTTGCGGCAAGAAAGCGTATTTTTGCCGAAAATTTTTCGAAATGTCAGGAAACAGAACTTTAACGATGATCAAACCGGATGCTGTGGATAACGGGTACATTGGACCCATCCTCGAGAAGATCACAGGGGCAGGGTTTAAAATCATCGCCATGAAATACACCCAACTCAGCCGTCGGGATGCGGAGCAGTTCTACGCCATTCACCGGGAACGTCCTTTCTTCGACGAACTGGTTTCCTTCATGACCCGCGGACCCATCGTCGCTGCGATTTTGGAGAAGGACAACGCTGTGGAGGATTTCCGCGCCCTCATAGGCGCAACCAACCCGGCTGAGGCTGCGGAGGGGACCATCCGTAAACTGTATGCCAGGGACATCGGTGAAAATGCCATCCACGGCTCGGACAGCGATGAAAATGCCGCCATAGAAGGGGCCTTTCATTTTTCGGGCAGGGAAATTTATTCCTGAGGCTTTAAAACATAAGAAATACAAGGACCCCGGCCCCCGAGCCGGGGTTTTTATTGCAGCCTGATTTTTTCAATCAGTTCCCCCCCGAGGGCCTCGTTCATCAGTTCCAGGATCCGGGAACTGCCCAGGCTCAGTTCTTCCCTGAGCACTGAGGAATCCAGGGAGACGATCAGGGTGCTGCCCCGAAGGCGTACCTTACGGGTATAGTTGGCCACCCCCGGGCCCATGACTTCGCTCCAGGCTTCGGCCGCGCGCACCTGGTTCAATCCGGCCTTCAGGTCGTGGTCGTCAATAAAGGACCTGAGTGCATCACTCAGGGATTGCTGGTTGTCTTTCTTCGGCACGTTGTTCCGGGATTAGCAAAGGTTCGTATCGGGCGTACTGATAGCGCAATCCATTGGAATGGCGGGTCACCAGGATATCC
>JAWWDW010000172.1:0-4964 GCA_033719735.1 Robiginitalea sp.
AAGCCTCCCAGGTGCCCTTCCCATGAGATCTCATCCATTACCGGAAAAATATACCACAGCATGCTGCCGTATACAAACACCACGATAAGGGACAGGGCGACCAGCCGGAAATAACGGGTAAAGATCCCCTTGAAAAAAATAAAGCTGGCAAGCACATAGATCAGGCCACTTGCCCCGATATGATAGGAAGGCCGGCCTATGGACCAGGTGACCAGCCCGGACAGGAGGATGCCCCAGAACAAGGTTTTCCAGGCGATCCTGCGGTAAAAGTAAAAAAGAGCTGCACTGAGGATGACCAGGGGCAACGTATTGTTGTAGAGGTGTTCCAGGGACCCGTGGATCCAGGGGGAGGTAAAAACACCCCGCATCCCTTTTAACGTCCTCGGATAAACGCCCCACGAATTGAAATTAACCCCCAGTCGCATTTCGGCGTAAAAAACACCCCAAATCCCAAGCAACAGGGCAAGGGGTACCAAAACCACGGCATCGGTAAACCGGTAGTGTGCTTCCTCCGACATATCTGCAAGGTAGCACCAAACCGTCCGAAGTTCCAAAGGAATCCCTTACCCCTTATGCGGGAAGGGCGAATTGTAGTATTTTTAAATCCATGAATGAGCCGTTGGCAGAACGCATACGCCCAAAGCGCCTGGAAGCGCTGATCGGGCAGCAACACCTGGTGGGTCCCCAGGGGGCCTTGTCCCTGCAAATCCGCACAGGCACCATCCCCTCCATGATCTTCTGGGGCCCTCCCGGAACGGGAAAAACCACCCTGGCACAGGTGATCGCGGGCGAGAGCGACCGGCCTTTCTATACGCTGAGCGCCATCAACAGCGGGGTTAAAGATATTCGGGAGGTCCTGGACAAAGCCCGGCAGACTGGCGGGCTTTTTACGACCAAAAATCCCATCCTTTTTATAGATGAAATCCACCGCTTCAGCAAGTCACAGCAGGACTCCCTGCTTGGGGCAGTGGAAAAAGGCTGGGTGACCCTGATCGGGGCAACCACAGAAAACCCCAGTTTTGAGGTGATTCCCGCCCTGCTTTCGCGCTGCCAGGTATATGTCCTCAAATCCCTCGGGAAGGACGACCTGCTGGCCCTCCTGGAGCGGGCAATGCGGGAGGATCCCTGGCTCAAATCCAAAAAGGTAGACCTGGCCGAAACCGATATGCTGCTGCGCCTTTCGGGAGGGGACGGCAGGAAGCTCCTGAACATTTTCGAACTGGTGGTTTCCTCTTCAACGGAAGAAAACATGGTCCTCACAGACCAGCGTGTGGGCGAGGTTGTCCAGCAACAGCCCCTGCGCTATGACAAAACCGGGGAACAACACTACGACATCATTTCTGCCTTTATAAAATCCATCCGGGGCAGTGATCCCAATGCCGCCGTATACTGGCTTGCACGCATGGTGGAAGCCGGGGAGGACGTGAAGTTCATCGCCCGCCGGATGCTGATTGCGGCTTCCGAGGATATCGGGCTGGCAAACCCCACTGCCCTGGTCATTGCCAACAACACCTTTCAGGCCGTGCAGGCCATCGGCTATCCCGAGGCCCGCATCCTCCTGAGTCAGTGCGCCATTTACCTGGCGACGTCCCCCAAAAGCAACGCGAGCTACACAGCCATCAAAAAGGCACAAGAGGAAGTGCGTAAAAGCGGGGATCTGGGGGTTCCCCTGCCGTTGAGGAATGCGCCCACCCAGCTGATGAAGGAACTGGGATACGGAGAAGCGTATGCCTATGCCCACGACTATCCCGGGAATTTTGTAAACATGGAGTTTCTCCCTGAGGAACTTTCCGGAACCTCGTTCTACAGGCCCGGGGAGAATAAACGGGAAGAAGGGATCCGGGAATTCCTAAAGAATCGCTGGAAGGGGAAATACGACCTCTAGAACTTAATGTGAAGTTTGCGAAGGCGCACCTTTCCCTCTTCGTAGTACTCGTGCCACCACTGGCCTTCTTTCTTGTATACCATCCCCTTAGGGGCGTCGTCTACCATGGCGATAAAAGTGTCCTCCTGGGTGGTTTTCACCAGCTTCATCCGGACCTTCGGGCTGCTGTCTACCAGCTGGAAGCCATTATCAACAGTCTGCGCATACCAGACTTCAGGGGCCTCGGAATCATCCGCTTCGGCCACCACGGCCTTTTCAACAGCTCCTGCCGCAGCGGCAGTCGCTACAACAGCAGGTGCCTCTTTGCTGGGAGGCGGGTTGAGCAAGCGCTCTGCCTGGGTGGGCGGTGGCACGGGCCCGTCTGCAGGATCTTTTTCCGTGGGGTTATAGGAATAGCCGGTCCCCACCAGGACGTCAAATGCCTCTTCAATAGCTTCCCGGTACGCCAGTTCATACTCTTTTTCCTTGCTCGTTCCTTCCGGAGTTTCAAAAGCAACCTGTCCGTAACAATCTTCCAGGGCAATTTTTATTTTGGTCTGAAAAAGAGACGAATTGTCCACCAGGCGCACCTTAAGGCCCGAACAGGGCCTGGAGGCCAAATCCGTCGGGATCTTGTCGTCGTAAATTACATTAAAGCCCTCCCTGGCGAAAAGGTATTTAAGGAGCGTACTGGTGCGGAATTGATTTTCTTTTTTGAATCCCTCAAACTGCAGGGGCACCACAATGTATTTGTAGCGGTCCAGCTGGGAATGACCCAGTTGTACAAACAGTATTACCAACAGGGGGGTCAGGAGCTTTTTCCAGGTCATAACGGTCTTTCAATTCCTGCCCCAAGATAGGATATTTAACCCAAACTGTAAAGAAGCGAAATGGGCATCGGCAAGGTTGCCATAGGCCAGCAGGTTATCCGCCAACAGGTAAAATTCGACAGGGCCTGCCTGCAGGTTCATCCCCAGCCCCACCCTGGTTAATGAAAACTTGTCAACGGTGTAGGTGGCCTTAAGGGCAAGGGCATTCCCAATCCTTCGCTGGTAGAAGGCCGTCAGAGCAGCCCGGGGGCCACGCGGTCGGTTTATTACGAACAACTGACCTCCAACAGCACTTCTGTACGGTAGGTTGCCCGATGAGTTCCCAGTCCGGTAGTCGCAGTAACAGGGCTCTGCAGGACGGCCACTCCCCCCGGTATTGTAGCGGACAGAAGCGTAAAGCTTCATGGGGCGCAAGGCCAGGTAGGTGCTGGCATCCTCCTCAAAAGGGATGAGCGCCTCGATCTCATCTACCAAATCCTGCCAGAAATTCTGGTCGGGGTCTTCCAGGGCATCCGGCAGGATAATCTGCACCCCTTCAGAGGTGGCCCGCCCCTCCAGGCTGAAATTGCGAACATCCGAGGCGTGGACCATAAAACCAAGGTCCAGCAAACTCCCGGTGAGCAACAGGCGCTCGTTGAGCTGGTAGGAAAACCCCAGGTCCACCCCCAGGCCGAGGTCTCCTCCGAAAAACCCCCGGGAAAGGATATGGTTCTGAACCACAGCGGTCTGGTCGGCCCCATCGTCTTCGAGTTTGCGCCTGAGGCTCTCCAGGCCGGAAGTCTGCAGACGCATGTCTGAATCCAGGGTGTTTGCCAGCAGGTTGTTCTCCCCTTCCACCGTCACAAAATATCCGTCGTTCCGGGCGGAGCGCAGGTCGAAGATCCCGGAATAGATTTTTCCCCTTGCCCCAAGGGTCAGGCGGTCATTCATCTGCCGGTTGATCCCGAAATGGAAGACATTCAGCATTTCTCCCTGTGTTTTAAGGTGACTCAGGTCGAACTGCCTTCCCAGCTGGTCTGCATTTCCATCCCATGCGAGGACCGCAAGGTCCCCTAACCAGTATGTGATCGCATCCCCTTCACTGTAGATGCCGAAAGAATAAAAGTTCTCCGGATGGTTCCTTCCCCGAAATCCACCGCTCAGCAATTCTACCTGGAAAGTACCCGTGAATTCATCCCTGGGGTCCATTCCGTACACGGCCCGTTGTCGGATCTTCTCATTGATATCCAGGCCGTCATTCCCAAAGATGTCCTGCACGGTGATCCCGCTGCTGCCCCCCTGCGTCCATGTGCCCGACAATAGTGGGACCCCGGCATACCACTCGAATCCGGTCTGCACCCCCGGGTTCACCATCAGGGACTGCGGGATTTCATAAAAATCGTAAAGGAGGGTACGGTTTTGGGCATGGGAAAAGGCAATCCCGATACACCAGGCCAAAAACCCTGAAACCAATGCCCTCATTGCAATTGTATCCTGAATTTGGCCGTGGAGCGAAGTACGAATTTCGGTTCAGGTGCCTCTGAGACGCTGGAAGTATCCCCAAGGTTGGTCCCGCTGATACGCAATGCGACCGTATTCCTGAGGATATCCATGGGTTTTCCAGCAGGTCCGTAGACAACCTCCCGATTCAGGATGGCCGTGGGTGCCGGATCCATGGTAAAGGTTTCCGTATCCAAAAGGGTTCCCGCGTCATTGAGGAATTCAATAGAGAGGCGCAACGGCTTGCTCGTGGTATTTTCCAGCTGGTAAATGAGGGAGCCGTCCAGGATGTTTTCCGCCACAAACTCCTCCTGGAAAGCCAGAAAATCAAAGGTGACACTCAAAAAGGTAAGGCCGGGTTCCTCATTGATGACTTCTTCAGGGGCTTCCATGTAGAGCATGGCGGCCTCCATCTCGGGCACCACAGCTATATCGTCTGCCTGGTCAAAGTTTTGTTCTTCCACGCAGCCAATGGCCAGGAAGAACAGCCAAAATCCAAGAAAGCGGGCAACCCTTTTTTTCATAGCACATCACCCCAGGCATCGCTAATTCCCCGGGTTCTTTCCTATTATAACTCTATAAATAGGTTTTTATTTCCCGAAGGTCCTGTATTATCGGGCATACCTGGTGCTCTGGCGCCTGGTGCACATTAAAGTGGAGCGCCTGGAGCCCCACTGAGCGGGCCCCTTTGATATCCGCCTCCAGGCTGTCCCCGATCATGACCCCCCTTTCCGGTGGGATCCCGACGGCTTCCAGGGCCATCCGAAAGATGCCCGGATGGGGTTTTTTGA
>JAWWDW010000173.1:0-4960 GCA_033719735.1 Robiginitalea sp.
CACCCACGCCATCGAACTGGTGGAGGCCGCCGCCCTCCAGCGGACCGTGTCGGGCGAAGGCGTGGAAGACCGGATGCCCTACCTGGGCAGTTTCGATGTACTGGTTCAGTACCTTACCACTTTGGCGGTCTCCGACGGGTTTTACCCGGAGGAAATCTTCCGGGAAGTCTCCCGGACGTTTTGTTTCCAGGCCCTCACCCGGGATCAGGGGGAGTGGTTGCTGAATTTCCTGGTGCTGGGAAGCCAGAGTTTGCAAACCTATGATGAATACAAGAAGGTCGAAGTCCAGGAAGATGGCAGGTTCAAGGTAAACAACCGGGGAGTGGCCATGAGGCACCGCTTCCAGATCGGCACCATCGTAGGGGATGCCGACCTCACGGTACGCTACCAGAAAGGAGGGTATATCGGCACCATAGAGGAATGGTTTATCTCCAAACTCCAGAGAGGAGACGTCTTTACGTTTGCCGGGCGCAACCTGGAATTTATCCGAATCCGGGAGATGCAGGTGCTGGTTCAGAAATCCTCCAAAAAAACCGCCAAAGTCCCAAGCTGGATGGGCGGCCGGCTTACCCTCTCCGCCCAGATGTCGGAACTGCTCAGGCGCGAACTCTATTCGGCCGCCCTGCCCCTGGAGGAACAGTCCGTGGAGATCCGTAGCCTGGCCCCCCTTTTCGAGCGACAGAGGTGGGAGAGCATTGTCCCCGGCCCCGGGGAATTCCTGATCGAAACCTTCCGCACCCGGGAAGGCTACCACCATTTGTTCTACCCCTTCGAAGGCCGGTTTGTCCACGAAGCCATGGCGAGCCTGCTGAGTTACCGGATCAGCCTGCTGTCTCCCATTACGTTTTCCCTGGCCTACAATGACTATGGTTTCGAGCTGCTGTCAGACCGGGAACTGGATATGCAGATGGTCCTGGACAATGACCTCTTCACACCAGCGTATCTGATGGAAGACCTTCAGAAAAGCCTGAACGCCACGGAGATGGCCCGCAGGAAGTTCAGGGATATCGCGGTGATCAGTGGCCTGGTCTTTACAGGATATCCGAAAAAGGGGATCAAAATGAAACACCTGCAGAGCAACTCCCAGCTCCTTTTTGACGTCTTCCGGGACTACGAACCCGACCACCTCCTGTATCAGCAGGCCTTCCGGGAGACCTTTGAACACCAGCTGGAGGAGGGGCGGCTCCGCCTTGCCCTGGAGCGGATCGCCTCCCAGCAGGTCGTCTGGAGGCCCTGTGAAAAACCCACGCCTTTTTCCTTTCCGATCATCACCGACCGGCTGCGGGAGAAACTCTCCAGTGAAAAACTCGCGGACCGCATTCAGCGCATGACCCGGATCCTGACCCGCCAGCGCAGGCGATAGGCCGGGAGGTATTTTCCTCCCACCGCGGAATCCGTACCTTTGAAAACATGACCCATACCATGGAATTCGGAGGCGAGGTGCTGCAGTTGCACCCCTGGGGGGCGTTGTTCTGGGAGCGGGAGTCCCTGCTGCTGATCAGTGACCTGCACCTGGGGAAGATCACGCATTTCAGAAAATACGGGGCAGCCGTACCCCTGCAGGCCTTGCACCGCAACTTCAGGCGCCTGGATGGCCTGTGCGAAACCTTCGCCCCCAAACGGATCTGCTTCCTGGGGGACCTGTTCCATTCGCATATGAACCGGGAATGGGCCCTTTTTGAAGCCTGGGTGCGCCAGTGCCCCTGCGACCTGGAACTCGTGGTCGGCAACCACGACATTATCTCCCCCCTGCGCTATGAAGCCCTGGGCATTCTTTGTTCTGAATCCATGGAAAAAGGCCCTTTTCTGCTGACCCACCATCCCCTTGACGCCTTTGACGGGTTCAACCTTTCGGGCCATGTGCACCCGGCGGTCAGGCTGAAAGGGCCCGGCAGACAGCAACTGCGCCTGCCCTGTTTTTACGTCAATGGGAGGCAGATGATCCTGCCCGCCTTCGGGGCCTTTACCGGAAGCCATGTGATGGAACCACAGCCCGGGGACCGCATCTTCGCCCTGGCGGAGGGCCAAATCATCCCGCTGCAGGAACCCGCCCGCACTCAGAAGCCCTGAGCCGTTGAAACCTCTTTTTGACGCCAGAACTTTGGGCAGGCCAAAATTGCCGTGTATTTTTGCACAAATTTTCAGCATTTGAGTCTGGAATACATCCGGCAGCAATTTACACAGGCCCCTGCTTTCAGGGATCTGCAGGAGGCTATTGCCCAACCCCAGGCCGGGGTGCAACTCAAAGGCGTCAGCGGGTCGGCCCTTTCTTTCCTGACGGCCGAAACCTTCAGGGAACAAAAATTGCCTTTCCTGCTGGTACTCAACGACAAGGAAGAGGCCGCCTACTTCCTCAACGACCTGGAACAACTCCTCAACCCCGATGATGTCCTTTTCTATCCAGGCAGCTATCGGCGGCCCTACGAAATTGAGGAAACCGACAACGCAAACGTACTGCTGCGGGCCGAGGTGCTCAACCGGATCAATTCCCGGAAGAAACCGGCCCTGATCGTCAGCTACCCGGATGCCCTTTTTGAAAAGGTCGTGACCCGGAAGGAGCTCGAAAAGAATACCCTGAAAATAGGGACCGGGGATACCCTGGCCCTTGATTTTCTCAACGAGGTCCTGTTCGAATACCATTTCAAGCGGGTGGATTTTGTGACCGAACCCGGGGAGTTTTCCGTCCGGGGAGGCATCGTGGATGTTTTTTCCTTCTCCCATGATGAGCCCTACCGCATCGAATTCTTCGGGGATGAAATAGACAGCATCCGCAGCTTTGACGTCGAAACCCAGCTCTCCACGGACCGGGTAAAAAAAATCACCATCATCCCCAATGTAGCCGACAAGATCCTGCACGAGGCCCGCGTCAGTTTCCTGGAATACATCTCCCCGAAAACCATCGTCCTGCTGAAAAACCCCTCCCTTTGTGAGGGTCGTCTGGACGGCCTTTTTGAAAAGGCGAAACAGGCATTTGGCAAACTGGATTCCGCGGTCTCCCACGGGAGCCCCGATTCCCTTTTCCTCGACGGGGAACGGTTCAGGAAAACGGTTGGCGAGTTCCGGCAGATTGTGATGGAGGGGCCACTTCCGGACGGGTATTCCTCCCGGAACCCCATTGAAGTAACAACCCGTCCACAACCTGCCTTCAACAAGCAATTCGACCTCTTGCTGGACAAACTCCGCGAGAATGAGGGATCGGGCATGCGGAATTTCATTTTCTGTGCCACCGGGCAACAGGCCCGACGCTTCCACGACATTTTTGATGAGATAGGCGGCCAGGTCCCCTACACCACGGTCGTGCAGCCACTCTACCAGGGGTTTGAATCCCCGGAGCTCAAACTCTGTTGTTATACGGACCACCAGATATTTGAACGCTACCACCGCTTCCACCTGCGAAACGGATACGCCAAGAAGCAGGCGATCACCCTGAAGGAACTCAACAAGCTGGAGGTGGGGGATTACGTCACCCATATCGATCACGGCATCGGTAAATTCGGAGGGCTTCAGAAAATTGACGTGGAGGGAAAAAAACAGGAGGCCATCAAACTGGTCTACGGGGACCGGGACATCCTGTATGTGAGCATCCATTCCCTTCACAAAATCGCCAAATACAACGGCAAGGACGGGACTACCCCCAAAATCTACAAGCTCGGCTCGGGTGCCTGGAAGAAGCTGAAACAAAAGACCAAGAGCCGGGTCAAAAAGATCGCCTTTGACCTGATTCAGGTCTATGCAAAACGGCGCCTGCGAAAGGGGTTCCGCTACCTTCCGGACAGCTACCTGCAGCACGAGCTGGAAGCTTCCTTCCTCTATGAGGACACCCCCGACCAGAGCGCGGCCACCGAAGCGATCAAGCAGGATATGGAAAGCGAACAGCCCATGGATCGCCTGGTGTGCGGGGATGTGGGCTTCGGGAAGACCGAGGTGGCCATTCGCGCTGCCTTCAAGGCTGTGGACAACGGCAAACAGGTGGCAGTCCTGGTACCCACTACCATCCTGGCCTTCCAGCATTTCCGGACCTTTACCGAGCGCCTGAAGGACATGCCGGTAACGGTGGATTACCTCAACCGCTTCCGCACTACCAAAGAACGCAGGACCCTTTTGGAAAACCTGGCTTCGGGCAAACTGGATATCGTGATCGGGACCCATCAGCTGGTGGGCAAGAAGGTTGCATTCAAGGACCTGGGGCTGCTCATCGTGGACGAGGAGCAGAAATTCGGGGTGGCCGTCAAGGACAAGCTCAAAACCCTGAAGGAAAATGTGGACGTGCTTACCCTTACGGCCACGCCCATTCCCAGGACCCTGCAATTCAGCCTGATGGCCGCCCGGGACCTCTCTGTGATCAATACCCCGCCCCCGAACCGCTATCCGATCGAGAGCCGGGTGATCCGGTTCAATGAATCGGTGATCCGCGATGCCATTACCTATGAAATCCAGCGGGGCGGTCAGGTCTTCTTCGTACACAACCGGATCGAAAACATCCGGGAGGTGGCCGGCATGCTGCAACGGCTCGTCCCGGATGCCAAAATCGGGATCGGGCACGGGCAAATGGAGGGCAAAAAGCTGGAACAGCTCATGCTCGCCTTTATGAACGGGGAGTTTGACGTGCTGGTCTCCACGACCATCATCGAAAGCGGCCTGGATGTGACCAATGCCAACACGATTTTCATCAACAACGCCAATAATTTTGGCCTCAGCGACCTCCACCAGATGCGGGGTCGGGTCGGACGGAGCAACAAAAAGGCCTTTTGCTATTTCATTACCCCTCCCTATGAGGTGATGACGACGGAGGCCCGAAAGCGGATTCAGGCCCTGGAGCAATTTACCGAACTGGGAAGTGGGTTCAATATCGCCATGAAAGACCTGGAGATTCGCGGAGCGGGGGACCTGCTTGGGGGGGAACAGAGCGGGTTTATAAACGAAATCGGTTTTGAAACCTATCAGAAGATCCTGGCGGAAG
>JAWWDW010000174.1:0-4951 GCA_033719735.1 Robiginitalea sp.
GTTGTAGCTTTCAAAGACAAAATTCCGCCAGGACCTGTATTTGGCGGTCCATTCCTCCATTTTGCGGATCGGGATCATGATGAGTTTGGCATCCGTCTCTGCAATGGCACGGATTTCACTCTGGGACTGGCCCATGCAGCAGCTCATGGTCATCGAACAGGTATCTCCCGGTTCGAGGTAGTACAACAGGAGTTCGTCCCCGTCCGGGTCTTCCCGAAGTACCTTGATAACCCCTGAAATAAGGAGGGGCATCCCCTTGATATATTCCCCGATCTCCATGAGCTTATGCCCTGCCGGCACTTCCTTGAAAGTACCACACTGGGCGATCTCATTGATCAGGGGCTCTTCAAACTGATGGCCGTAGCTGGCCTTTAATTCCTGTATCATGTGCGCTGTTTCACTTTCCGGGCGACCGCCTTGTCGTATTTAAAAAAGAAATTCGCCCAAATACTCTTGGACACGGCCCCGATATATGGCATGAGCAGGACCAGGGCACCTACAATGGCACCGAAGATCCCTGCGATGCTCAGTTCCAGCCCGAAAATCAGGATCAGGACGTACACCGCCACAGCCACGGCAACCCCAACGGCATAGGAGACATACATGGAGCCGTAATAAAAGCTGGGTTCAATCTTGTATTTCAAACCGCATTTGGGACACATTTCCCGCACCCTGTTCATGCTGCTCAAATTATAGGGATGGTTTTGCAGAAAAGGGCCTTCGTGGCAGCGCGGGCACTTCAGGAACAAGATACTGTAGAGTTTTGAGCCTTTTCCAATCATAATTCCGGAATTCAAGATACAAAATTAAGCCATGTCAATCTAGCAATTTGTGACTTTGGTTACACAGGGTACATGCGGATGAAAACCCCTGCAGGCCCGTGTTTCAACGTCCTCTGAAGGGGCGGAAACACCAAACTGGATTTGAGAAAGTTTCCCTTTGAAAAATCCATATTTTAACATATCTTTTCGAACTTTTTAACAAAAACCAACAGAATGAAAAAAGCATTAGCATTTTTACTGTTTCTTCTCTTTCTGCTACTGGTATGGCTGGCCTGGGGCTGGTACAAGGATACCGTAGTATGTTGCGAAGAACCTGTGGCCGAAGTACAGTACGGACCTTTGATCTTTGACTGTGCTACTGACGAGGCAATTACCAACGACCTTTGGCCGGACAAAAAACAGGAAATCCTGGCCGCGAGGATTGAAGGAAAAAAACTCCTGCTCGTAGGCCCCTATTTCGAGGGTGAAGACCAAAGCAAGGGTATTGCCCGTGCCGAAAAAGTGAAAGCCCTTTTCCCGGAAATCCCGGCTGAGGACCTCCTGGCAGAGGCACGACCTGCAGGTGACTGCGAGGGCACCAAGACCAACATGCTGCACGAACTGCGCTACAAGTGGGTCACCCGCAATGACGACATCATCGAATACTATGACCGGACGGCCATCCTGTACCGGTACGATTCCGACATCGAAATCGTTACCCCTGCCGTTGAGGCCTTTTCGAGGGAAGTGGCTGAATTCCTGCAGGAGACCGGAGACCGGATTCTGCTAACCGGGCATACCGATTCAGACGGGGAAGAAGATTACAACATGGAACTCGGGATGAAGCGGGCCGAGGAATACAAAGCGCACCTGATGGCGCTTGGGGTGGATGAATCCCAGATCGATGTGATCTCCAAAGGAGAATCCGAGCCTGCAGTTCCCAATGACTCTCCTGAAAACAAACAGCGGAATCGGCGCGTAACCATACACATTATAGAATAACTAACTATTAACTGATAAAAATTAAGATCATGAGATTACTTCAAATAAATACGATGGCATGTGACGGGTCTGATGTTTTCTGGCCCTGGTTCCTGTGGCTCCTCGGGGCTTTTATCCTTGGGCTTTTGCTCGGCTGGCTGCTCCGTCAGATCTTTGGGGGCGCCGCTGCTGCCGCAGATGAACCGGCCGTAAAACAGGATTTGACCAAGATTGAAGGGATTGGCCCCAAGATCGAAGGCCTGCTCAACAAGAAGGGCGTTATCAGCTACAAGCAACTGTCCAACACCTCTGTGAGCTTCCTGGAAAAACTGATCCACGATGCCGGCCCGAATTTCGCCACCCACCGCGGCATGACCGGAACCTGGCCCGCACAGGCCAACCTGGCCGATCACGGAGAATGGGACGAACTGGCCAAATGGCAGGAAGTCCTCAAGGGAGGCGTTTAACCGCTATCCCGCTCAGGCTAAGACAGCCCCGGAAATCCGGGGCTGTTTTTGTTTGGTGCCCTGCCCTCCCTTTTCGGTGCAGGTGGGGATTTTTTTAGTACTTTATTCCACATAAAAACCCGGTATATTACCGACAAAACCACAATACATGCCTGCCTTCCAAACCCAAAAGGGCCTGCTGCCGCTACTGTACGCCATCGCTTTTCTGACTGCCACCTCCCTGGTCGCCCAGGGCTTTAACGGGTATTACCGCTACCCGGATATCCACGGCAACCAGATTGTCTTTACCGCCGAGGGGGACCTCTGGAAGGTCTCCACAACAGGCGGGCTCGCCCAGCGCCTCACCAGCCACCCGGAAGAGGAAACCCATGCGGTTTTCTCCCCGGATGGACAAACCATTGCATTTTCGGCCAGCTATGAGGGCCCTACAGAGGTCTATACCATGCCTGCAGCCGGAGGCCTGCCAACCCGATGGACGTATGAGCGGGATCCCTCCTATGTCAACGCCTGGACCCCGGACGACAGGGTCGTCTACCAAACCCGGGCGTATTCCCGGGTCCCGGATTACCAGGTGGTCATCATCGACCCGGTAAAAAAGACCAAAGAAGTGGTCCCGCTGAGCCAGGCCAGCGAGGCTTCCTACGATGCCTCGGGCGAGACCGTTTACTTCGTCCGGCCTGCGTACCACCGCAATGTCACCAAGCGCTATAAGGGCGGTACCGCCCGGCAGATCTGGAAATACACCCGGGGCGCCCCTGAAGCCATCCGGCTGACCAAAGGATACGACGGGGGAAGCCACCATCCCATGTGGTATGCGGATCGTGTTTATTTCATTACGGACCGGGATGGGACCATGAACCTGTGGTCGATGGACGAGAATGGGGAGGACCTCAAACAGCATACGTCACACACGGAATTCGATGTCCGGTACGCCCGGCTTTCCGAAGGGAAAATCGTCTACCAGCGGGGTGCGGACCTCTGGTTGTACGACATTGCCTCCGGAACGGATGAAAGGTTGGAGATCCGCCTGACTTCCGACCTGGACCAGCTCCGGGAAAAATGGGAGGAAAACCCGGCCCGGTACCTCACGGATGCCGGCCCGGATCCGAAAGGGGAACACATCGTCCTGACGGCCCGGGGCCGGGTCTTTGTGGCCCCTGTCAAAAGTGGCCGGTTTGTCGACTTTACAGACAAAAGTGGGGTGCGGTACCGGGATGCGGTTTTCTCCCACGACGGGAAAAACCTCTATGCCCTGTCGGACGAAAGCGGGGAGTTTGAATTCGTCTCCATGCCCGCCAATGGGATTGGGGAGGAAAAACCCATCACAAGGGATGGGGAGGTGCTCCGGTTCGGGGGCGTGCCTTCTCCGGATGGCAAAAGACTTGCCTACAAGGACCTGATGGAGCGCCTGTACATCCTGGACCTGAAAACCGGGAAAAGCACCCAGATCTCCAGCCTGGACAACAATGTGGGGAATCCGGCCTGGTCCCCGGACGGAGCATGGCTGGCATTCGAGGAAACGGCCGACAACCTGATGACCCGGATCGTGCTCTACCAGCTCTCCAGTGGGCAGCGGCATTACCTGACCACCGACCGGGCCAATTCTGTAAGCCCTGCATGGAGCAGGGATGGAACGTTCATCTATTTCCTCTCCGACCGAAGCTTTACTTCCCTGGTGGGGTCTCCCTGGGGATCGCGTCAGCCGGAACCCTATTTTGACGCCAAATTCAAGGTATACCACATTCCCCTCCAAAAAGGCGTGCGTTCCCCGTTCCGGGCCCCGGATGAATTGTATGCGGCCCCGGAAGCCCGTAAAGATGACGGAAAATCCGAAGGCACCCCCACGGTCACCATCGACCTGGACGGCATTCAACAACGCCTTGCCGAAATCCCGGTTCCGGCCGGGAACTACCGTGACCTGAGCGTATCCGAAAAAAGCCTGTACCTGACCGAGCGGGAGACCGGGCTGGGGGCTGAGACCCACTTGAAAGGGGTGGCCATCGGGAATGAAGATGTGGAACTGAAAACCATCGTCCGGGACATCCGCAGCTATGCCCTTTCCGGGAACGGGAAAAAACTCCTGGTCCGGCGGCAAAACAACTTCTACATGCTCGAGGCCGGGACCTCGGAAATCAAAGACCTCAGCAAAAACCAGATCTCCCTCAAAGGATGGAAGTTCCCGATCATCCCCAGGGAAGAATGGCGGCAGCTGTATACAGATGCCTGGCGGATGGAGCGGGATTACTTCTATGACAAAAACATGCACGGGGTGGACTGGGATGCCATGCATGCCAAATACCTGCCCCTGGTGGACCGGGTGACCACCCGGGAGGAACTCTCCGACCTCATCGGAAGGTTTGTGGGGGAGCTCTCTGCCCTGCACACCAGTGTTCGGGGTGGCGACATGCGGGACGATGCCAAAAATATTTCGGTGGCCAGCCTGGGGGCGGTCTTCAGCAGGCAGGCCGAAGGTTTCAGGATCGACAAGATCTACCGGGCAGATCCGGACTACCCGGATGAGAAATCCCCCCTGGACGATCCCTACCTCAATGTGAAGGAAGGGGATGTCATCACCCGTGTCAACGGCAAACCCGCTTCACAGGCCGTTGGGATTGGGGAACTCATCCGGAACCAGGAAGGGAAACAGGTGCGCCTGACCCTGAAACAGGGAAATACCGATCGTGATATTATTGTCACGCCCCTGGGGAATGCATACAACCTGCGCTACCGGGACTGGGAATA
>JAWWDW010000175.1:0-4915 GCA_033719735.1 Robiginitalea sp.
AAACCTATAGGAAACCCAAACCATCAAATCTCAGGATCTTCTGCTCCTTACGAACCCGCGGGATATGTCCGGGGTCTTTGATACCTACGCTGATGATGATGTTGTACGTCAACCGAGGAATTTCCCCCGGCAAGACTGATCGCAGATTTCAGCCTGGAATCATAACTTTGAAGAAGGGGGGCGGGGGTGGCCCCCTGAAGGATATTCCCGCCGGGAAAACCCCATAACGGCCATTGCCAAAACCTCCTGACACCAACCAATCCTCCTCCCTTACCTCCCATCCGATTTTCCCGGGGTCTAACCGGATACCAGGCCCCGGCAGAATGAAGACTGCGGCGACAATTTAAACCCAAGTCGAAAAATAACTCCATATAAAAATGGCATACTGATCTGGATCATTTGAATCCCGCAACACGTATCCTAATTTCATGGCATTGAACTGATTGTATAACCTAAAAATCCTTGTCATGACCTTAGTTAAATTTAAAAGAAGACCTTTCGGAAGCCTGTTGACTCAGGATTTCTTCGATTTGGACAATTTCTTTGACGACAGAATGTGGAATAAAGGGCTTATGAATGCGGATTTCTGGAATGGTAAAACCGTAGAACCTGCCTTGAACATCAAGGAGACAGACGACCATTTTGAAATCGAATTAGCCGCGCCCGGATTTTCCAAAAAGGACTTCAATGTAACCATTGAGGATGGATGCCTGAACATCTCCGCTGAGAAAAAGCATACAGAGGAAGAAAAAGAGGATGAATACACCCGCAGGGAATTCAATTATGAAGCCTTTGAAAGATCTCTGATGCTTCCTGAATCCGTTAAGGAAGAGGAAATCAAAGCGAAATACAACGATGGTATTCTTAGTTTCAAAGTGATGAAAAAAGAAGAAGCCAAGAAAAGGCCTCCGAAAATTATTGAAGTTGGCTGATTAAGTCCTTCAATTCTGAAATCCCCTGTATTGCAAAGATCCATTGTCCATAAGTGCTGTAATGCAGGGGGTTTTTTATGTCTCGCTGGTTTTGGGCAAACCCTCGGATGCCGTGAGTTGTTTTTTGGCTTCCCGGTATCCCAGATCGAAGATCGTATCCAGGTCCTTTTCGAGAAAAGTACTGTATTTGCGGAGCTCCCTGGGATATACCACCAGATCGCAAAGATCGAATTTCTGGATGGACTCCTGTGCAGTCTTCAGTTTCAACACCCGTTCCAGCACGGTGATTGAATTCCTGATCTCAGATCTTTTCACCTCCTCGAAGGGGTTGACATAAACCCCTATCAGGTACTCGCATTCTTCCCGAAGCAGATCCGCGGGAAAATTATTGAGCACCCCCCCATCCACATAATAGCCCTTCCCCATTTCCACCGGGGCAAAAATGCCGGGGAAAGCAGCCGAGGCAAGAAGGGGCCTGACCAGTGACCCTTCTTCAAAGATTTCCAATTTTCCATCCAGGATATTGGTCGCCGTAACCTTCAGGGGTATCTTCAAAGAACTGAAATCATCCACAGAAAGAAACTCGCTGAAACTCTCATAGAAGTTATCAGGATCCAGCCAACCGGGTTTGCCAAAGGCATAATTCCCAATGCTGAAAAGCTGGAGTCCCTTGAAGAAGTCCAACATTTCTCCCGTGGAAAGCCCGCTGGCGTACAAAGCACCCACCACGGCCCCTGCGCTGGTCCCTGCAATCGCATCCGGTTTGATGCCGGCCTCTTCCATGGCCCGGATCACCCCGATGTGGGCAATGCCACGGTACCCTCCTCCTGAAAGAATCAGACCTGTTTTCATAGAATTCTATTTTGATGCCCCACGTAAACGGCTAAGCTCCTGAGCTTCAATTTATGACGATTGTCATATAAATCAATGGGCCATGCCCCTAACTTTATGAGATCCTGAAGCAGATATCCCCGGGCCACTTACAAGCTGCCTTTCAGTACATGAGCCCTGCGGATTGGCCCGATTCGGCCTCAAGGTACAAACTTAGGTTGTTTAAACAATACGGGCTGCCGGGGATGCCTTTGGAAAAATCCCATCAATGAATCAACTGGTTGTACATACCGATTTTCTCAGCGCCTTGATAGCCAAAAGCAGGGACCCTTCCCTGCTGGTAGATCGGGATTTGGTGATCATAAAATCCAATCGGGCAGCCGCCGTTCTGTTTGGGAAAGCAGAAGATGAACTAAGATCCCTCCCCCTAAAAACCCTGATCACAGCGGGAATCCCCGAAAATGGTTTTCCACATACCGAACCCCTTTCGGTAAAAGGCATGTGTACGGTCGGAGGCAAGAAAGAAGTACCCATTGACATCAACACCTACCCCGTCAGCGAGGGAAAGAGTTCCCTGGTCTTTCTGAAGCCCCTCCAAACCGGGGAAGGGCTAAATACACTCGCCCAGCTGCGCGAGGAAAAAATCAAGGTGGATGCCTTGCTTACGGCCGTACCGGATGCAATCTTCATCCAGGATTTTAAAGGGAATTTCCTGGATTACTACCCCGCCCTGTACAAGATTTTTATCCCGGAGGATCAACCCGTGAAGGACAGGCATATGTCAGCATTCCTGCCCCCAGATGTTCTGGCGTTATTCGAAGATGCCTTCACCAAAATCCGGATGGAACATCACCCGGTAAACCTGGAATTCAGTCTTTCAGGGGATCAAAAAAGCTTTTACGAGGCGCGGCTGGTCCCTATGAACGACCACAGGGTCATGACCATCCTGAGGGATGTGAGCGACCGGGTCCGGAACGAACGAGCCCTCGAACTTGGCCAAAAAAAACTCCGGAACTATCTCGATTCTGCAGCCTCCATGTTTGTGGTCCTCAAGCCAGATTACACCATCGCCATGGTGAACCAGAAGGTATGCGAGGTGCTCGAGTACGATATGGAAAGGCTACTCGACAAGAACTGGCTGACCCTGATCGGCAGACCCTCAGAGCGAAAACGCCTGCGGCTCCTTTTTGACCGTACCCTGGAAGGAAAAAGCGATCTGACCGAGTCCTTCGAGACTCATTTGGTGTCCAAAAGAGGTCAAAAACGAGTGATCCGATGGCAAAACGCCCTTCTGAAGGATGCGGATGGGAATAATTCCGGATTGATCTGTTCCGGAGAGGATATCTCCGCACAAATAGCGACGGAACAGGAATTGGTGCAGAGCGAGGCCAGAATCCGTGCCATCCTCGAAGCCATCCCGGACGTCATGTTGCTCCACGACCAGAAGGGACAAATCCTGAGTGTCCAGGAATCAACTCCAAAACCCGGATTCTTCAATGGGGACAGACTGGTCGGGAAAACCGTTACAGAGGCCTTTCCGGGAGGAATCGGAAAAGAGATGCTCCTTAAAATCCGGGAATCCTGCAGCAGCAAGCACACCACCATCCTGGAGGTATCGACAGACGGCCCGCAGGGCAGACAATTTTTTGAGATCCGCTATGCCTGCATGGAAAATAATCAGGTGCTGGGGGTGGCAAGGGACATCAGCAGGACCAAAAACACCCAACAGATCCTGGACCTGCGCAACAGGGCCCTGGCAGCAGCAGGAAACGGGATTTTGATTTCCGATGCCCGATTGCCCGACATGCCCATCATCTATTGCAACGAAGCCTTTAGCAGCATCACCGGATATGACCTGGAAGAGGTCATGGGTAAAAACTGCCGTTTCCTGCAGGGGGCCGATACAGACCGGGAAAAAGTCCGTCAAATCCGGGAAGCACTAAAAGAAGGGGCTCCTTCCAGGGTTGTCCTCCGGAATTACCGGAAGGACGGCAGCCTGTTCTGGAACGAACTTACCATTACCCCCATCCGGAATACAGAGGGGGTTGTCACCCACTATATAGGAGTACAGAACGATATCAGTGCACTGATGTTTGAAGGGGAGCGGAAAGACCATACCCGGAAAATCCTCGAAGGCATTACTCAGGATAAGCCGTTAAAGACCATCTCAGGGGCCATAGCGGATTTCCTCACGAACCTGCATCCCGATACGGGTGTGCTTATTTCTTTGTGGCACCGTGATAAAGAGGCTCTGGAATCCCTGGCCTCCCGGGGGCTGCCCCAGGCTGTTACAAAGATCTTCAGGCGGATCCCCCTGAAAAAGAAACGCGGGTGTCCCTGCATCCGGGTGGTGCAAACCCGTGAGATGCTTATCCTGGAGGATCTGGACCGGGAATCACGGGCCGCCCCCTTCACCAGTGCTTTAAGAGAGCAGGGGATTCGTAGTTACTGGTCCTATCCCATCCTGTCCTCCGAAGGCAACGTACTGGGGACCTGTACCTTTTTTGGCAAACGACCGGGAAAACCCGGGAAGGGACAGCTGGAGTTGTTACAGGATGCCATTCAGCTCACAGCCCTGGCCATAGAACGCTACCAAAGCCGTTACCGCATCGAGGAAAGCAACCGCAAACTCGAGCAGTACGCCAAGAACCTCGAAAGGGACGTGGCCGAACGGACGCGCGAAGTGGAATCGACGGTGCAAAAGCTCCTGGAAACCAACGTCAGCCTTCAGGAACAAATCCAAACCACGCGGGAAGCGGAGGAGCGGGCAAAAGCCAGCCAGGCGCTTTCCAGGACCATTGCCCAGCATTTCCCCAAAGGGGTCATCATGGTATTCGACAAGGAATTGAAATACGAACATCTGGAAGGGGAAGAACTGGAACGTATGGGCCTCAAAGACTGGGAGTTCGTCAACAAGTCCATCATGGACACCCCGGGCCTGTCCCCTTCCAAACTACTGGACCTGAGGACCAAAATAAACCAAACCCTGGAAGGACAGCAATGCTCTTTCGAACTCCAGCTGGAAGGGCATACCTATTCGGTGAATTCCACCCCGTTGCCGGTTGGGGAAGGTATGGGATGGGCCCTGCTTGTTTTGAGCAATGTTACAGAGCAGAAGAAAGCCGAGGAAGAACTCCTGAGGGCCCTGCGCA
>JAWWDW010000176.1:0-4895 GCA_033719735.1 Robiginitalea sp.
CCAGCTCCGACCGCGCATCACCAGGTATATCATGGACACCCTGGGGTTTGATTGCTGCGATGATTTTTCCTGTTTTCATTTTGATGTGGATATGGTCCGGAGGGAAATCCGGATTTCTGAAAAAACCCCTGAGGAATACTCCAAATTGCTCAGGTTGGGTTTTCGCGATGAAATCAGCGCCAACTGTTGTTGAATGAACCCTGCTGAGGCCTACATTCTGGGGCAGGAAGAACCTTTCCGAAGTATTTTGTTGCAATTGCAGTCCCTGATTGAAGGGCTGGTGCCCGGGGTTTGCCTTAAATATAAATACCGGATCCCCTTCTATTACCTGGACGGAAAGCCTTTTTGCTACCTGAATCAGTCCGGGGAGTATGTGGACCTCGGATTTTACAGGGCTGCATGGCTGACCAGGCACCTGGATAAGATGGAATCCCGGGGGCGGAAGGTAATGAAATCCCTCCGCTACCACCATCCGGAGGAAATCGACCTGGACATCCTGAAAACGGTTTTGGAGGAAGCCCGTGAAGTTCAGCAAAAAAGCTCCTACAAACCGGGTTGACCGCTCAGAACTGGTTAACCACTTCCCTCAGGGCGGTAAGACGGGTAAGCAATCCTTTGAGTTGATCCAGTGGAAGCATATTGGCACCGTCGCTTTTGGCGGAGGCCGGATCGAAATGTGTTTCCAGGAAAATTCCGTCCACCCCGGCCGCCATCCCGGCGCGCGCGATGGTTTCGATCAGTTCGGGCCGCCCTCCCGTAACCCCGGTGGCCTGGTTGGGTTGCTGAAGGGAGTGTGTCACATCCAGTACTACAGGTGCAAACTGCTTCATCACAGGGATCCCCCGGAAATCAACAATCAAATCCTGATACCCGAACATGGTACCCCGGTCTGTAATCAGTACCTGTTCATTTCCGGAATCGAGGACCTTCCCAACGGCGTGTTTCATGCTTTCCGGGCTCATGAACTGCCCTTTTTTGAGGTTGACGGTCTTCCCGGTTTGGCCGCGGCCACCACCAGGTCTGTTTGCCGGACCAGGAAGGCCGGGATCTGCAAAACGTCCACGTACTCTGCCGCCATGGCTGCATCCGTAACTTCATGGATGTCTGTAACGGTAGGGATGTTAAAGGTCTCGGAGACTTTTCGCAGGATTTTCAGGGCTTTTTCATCCCCGATCCCGGTGAAGGAGTCCACACGGCTACGGTTTGCCTTTTTAAAACTGCCTTTGAAGATATAGGGGATCTTCAGCTGGTCGGTAATCCCAACGATGGTTTCTGCAATTTGCAGTGCCATTGCTTCCCCTTCTATGGCGCAGGGACCTGAGAGGAGGAAAAAGTTATTGCCGGATGTATGTTGAATCTGAGGTATCGAAGCCAGTTGCATTCCTAAATTTTTCACAAAGATAGTAACTATTGCATGGGGGTTTTATAATTTCCTCAGCATAAGAGTGGATCATGCGAAGGCTACTGCTGCCGACATTGTTGTTTCTCTCCATTCAGGGGGCCGCCCAGCGGACCGAACGTGGTTTTGGTACCGTGTACCTTGAAAAACACCAGTTTCAAGTGAACCTGCTGTTACCGGGATTGCAGTATGAATTCGGCCTGCTTCCCAACCTGACCGTGGGGGCCGAAGTCGGGCTCAGCCTGGCTACCCCTTCCGAAGGGTATTCGCTGGCACCTGCCTACCGGGCCTTTTCCCGGTATTACCACAACCTGGAACATCGGGTTGCCATGGGACGAAAAGTGGCGGGCAATTCCGGAAATTACTTTTCTGTTTCGTTTCAGCACTATTTTACGCAACTGGAATTGGCAGGCAACCTGGACAATGAGGGAAGGGATTTGGTGTTCCTAGGGGCCCTGTATGGCATACATCGTAGTTTTACCAACAACTTCTCACTTGGGTTGGAGGCCGGTGCGGGTTATTATTTCAGAAACCGGATCAGCGACGGCCTGGGCCCTGCAGTAAATTTCAGGATCAGCTGGAATCCCTTTGGCGGGCGAAAGAAGAGGCAACTCCCCTAAAGGGATGCGTTAGGCATGAATCTATTTTAGGGGGCATGCCCCCCACCCCAATTACCAAATTAGGAGAATCCACTGCAATTTCCCATCACCCTTCACAATACCCGGTTTTCCCTTTCGATAAAGGTGCCCCTCTGGTCCTTCGCGTAACTTCTGGAAAAGCCACCTGTTGCCACTGCAAAAAATTCCTGTATTGTATTGGG
Organism: Robiginitalea sp.; assembly: GCA_033719735.1. Lineage (GTDB taxonomy): Bacteria > Bacteroidota > Bacteroidia > Flavobacteriales > Flavobacteriaceae > Robiginitalea. The sequence goes on from JAWWDW010000176.1 coordinate 2,220, forward strand.
ATCTCCTTCTCCCAACTTGATACAGATCATTCCCCCGGAAGTCATTCTGTCTTAAATTTTAAGGGTATAACAGATCATGAACAAAAAAGAAACTACGATGAACAGATTAAAGGACAAAGTGGCCATCATAACCGGGGGAGGCGCAGGTATCGGCAAGGCCACAGCAGCATTATTTCAGAAAGAAGGCGCCAGGGTGATGTTGGTCGACTTAAATGAAGCGTCCTTGAAGGACACCAGGAAGGAACTCGGGAATTCGGACATTGCCTATTGCGTGGCAGATGTTTCCAAATCGGGGGATGTCAGGAAGTATGTTCAGGCAACCCTAAATGAATTTGGCAGGATCGATGTGTTTTTTAACAATGCGGGTATTGAGGGAAATTCGGTTCCGATGGCCGAGTATCCGGAAGCCCTGTTTGATAAGGTGCTCGCCGTGAATGTCAAAGGGGTGTGGCTTGGGTGCCAGCATGTGCTTCCGAAAATGGCCGATGGCGGCAGCGTTATCATTACCTCTTCGGTAGCAGGGTTGAAGGGCATGCAGGGTTTGGGCGCTTACGTAACCAGTAAACATGCGGTCATTGGGATTATGCGCACGGCCGCCCTGGAGTTTGCGCCGAAGAAGATCCGCGTAAATTCGGTTCATCCGGGACCGGTAAACACAGAGATGATGCGCAGAATTGAAACGGACGTATCCCCGGATGACACCCAACAGGCCCAGAAGAACTTCGAGGCCATGGTACCCCTGGGGCGGTATGCCGAACCTGATGAGATTGCACAACTCACCTTGTTCCTGGCTTCGGATGAAAGTCGGTACATCACCGGGAACACCTATGTGATCGACGGAGGCATGATGGCCATGTAAGAAAGTTTGGAAGAGCCCACTGAACAGATCCCCTTTCCGGGTCTTCCGGGCAGGGGATTTTTTCTGCAGGATCGGCAAATACCCGACCCGTAGCGAAAAAGACCGCCGGCTGGAACGACCGCATCCAAATTACATGTATCTTTGCGCGCCTTTAATACAAGACTATGGCCACCATCAAGAACATCGCCATCATTGCCCACGTCGACCACGGGAAGACCACCCTGGTGGATAAGATCCTGCATTTCTGCCAACTCTTCCAGGAACACGAAGAGACCGGGGAGCTTATCCTGGACAATAACGACCTGGAGCGGGAACGGGGCATTACCATCGTTTCCAAGAACGTATCGGTCACCTACAAGGATACCAAGATCAACATCATCGATACCCCGGGCCACGCGGATTTCGGGGGGGAGGTAGAGCGCGTCCTGAATATGGCAGACGGGGTCCTCCTCCTGGTTGATGCCTTTGAAGGCCCGATGCCCCAGACCCGTTTTGTATTGGGCAAGGCCCTCAGCATGGGGCTGAAGCCCTGTGTGGTGATCAACAAGGTGGACAAGCCCAACTGCACCCCGGAGGAAGTACACGAAAAGGTTTTTGACCTGATGTTTGAGCTGGGGGCAGAGGAGTGGCAGCTGGATTTCCCGGTCGTCTACGGCTCTGCCAAGGAAAACTGGATGGGGGAGGACTACCGCAAACCCACCGGATCCATTGCGCCACTTTTGGATATGGTACTGGAGCACATCCCTTCTTTCGAAGCCAAAGAAGGCACGACCCAGATGCTGGTAACCTCCCTGGATTATTCCTCCTACACCGGACGGATCGCCATCGGCCGCCTCCAACGCGGCACGCTCCGCGAGGGTCAGGACATCACCCTGGTCAAGCGGGACGGATCCCAGGTGCGCTCGCGGATCAAGGAAATCCACACCTTTGAAGGCCTGGGCCGCACCCGTGTTTCGGAACTTACCCCCGGGGATATCGGGGCTTTGGTAGGACTGGAGGGATTTGAAATCGGGGATACGATCGCAGATGCAGAAGCTCCTGAAGCCCTTCAGAGTATTGCCATAGACGAGCCCACCATGAGCATGTTGTTTACCATAAACGACAGTCCGTTTTTCGGCAAGGACGGGAAATTCGTCACCTCCCGCCACCTGAAGGAACGCCTGGAGAAGGAACTGGAGAAAAACCTCGCCCTGCGGGTGGAGGAAACCGACAGTGCCGATAAGTTTGTGGTCTATGGCAGGGGCGTACTCCACCTCTCGGTCCTCATTGAAACCATGAGGCGGGAAGGTTATGAAGTTCAAATCGGACAGCCCCAGGTAATCCTTAAAAAAATGGATGGGGAGCTTTGCGAACCCGTCGAAACCCTGACCATCGACCTGCCCGAATCCGTTTCCGGGAAAGCGGTGGAAATGGTAGCCATGCGCAAAGGGGAAATGACCAAGATGGAATCCAGGGGAGACCGGATGCACTGTGAGTTCATCATCCCCTCCCGCGGGATCATCGGCCTGAGGAATCAACTCCTCACCGCCACGGCAGGCGAGGCCATCATGGCCCATCGCTTTCTGGAGTACCAGCCCCTTAAAGGGGATATCCCACAGCGGCAGAACGGTTCCATGGTTTCTATGGAAACCGGAAAAGCCATTCCCTATTCCATCGATAAGCTCCAGGAGCGGGGCCGCTTTTTCATCGATCCGGGGGAGGATATCTATGAGGGCCAGGTGATCGGGGAGAATTCCCGGGGAGATGATATGGTGGTCAATGTGACCAAGACCAAGAAACTCACCAATGTCCGTGCGGCAGGTTCCGATGACCGGGCC
>JAWWDW010000177.1:0-4884 GCA_033719735.1 Robiginitalea sp.
AATACCACTGCCACATTGGTCGGGAGGGCTGCCTATGAAAATGCTTTTGATGCCCTGGCGTTAGCTGGAGGAACTTTTCAGGCGACAGAAACGCCACTGGTTCAACCTGAGGAAATTGTAGCATACGAAGTGGGGTATCGGGGGCAAATTGGCAAGTTTGCCATCGACATGAACGCATACTACAATCAATATGACAACTTTATTTCTGGAGGATTTGTACAAGTCCCATTTTACGGGAATGTATTTGGAACAGAACAGGAACAAGGTTTGGCCCAACTGGCAATCGCCAATGGGGATAGTAGAACATACCAAACCTACAGCAATTCACCCCAACAAATCAATTCATACGGTGCTAACGTAGGTGTGGACACCAAACTTGGCGGTTTCGATCTGGGAGTGAACTACACCTATACGAAACTTGAAGACGCTGAACAATTAAGGGCCCAGGGGATTCGAACCAATTTCAACACTCCAGAGCACAGGTTCAAAGCCTCCTTCGGGCATACAGAGTTGTTTAAGAACTTTGGTTTTGGTATAAATTACAGGTGGAGCGACACGTATTTTTGGGAAGCCTCTTTCCAGGATGGCGTTATTGACTCATTTAGCGTTCTTGACGCACAGGTAAACTATGCCGTGCCAAGCATAAAATCGGTTTTCAAGGTAGGTGGGTCCAATATTTTGAATGATGAGTATGTGACCGCTTTTGGAACGGGGAATGTAGGAGCCATCTATTACGTCTCCTGGTCAATTAACCCATAACCGATTCCCACAGTCATTAAAAGCGCCGGATTTCCGGCGCTTTTTTTATGGAAAAACGATTCCTTTTTATGAGGGAATAGCCTATCTTTGCAGCCGAAAAAAACACGCCTATCCCATTTTTTGATTAAATAACGCACAATGGCAAAAATTACAGGTAAAGTATCCCAGATCATCGGCCCGGTAATCGACGTGGAATTCTCTTCCGAGTCGGAACTCCCTAAAATTTACGATTCCCTGGAAATCAAAAGGGAAGATGGTTCTACCCTGGTACTCGAAGTTCAATCCCACATCGGCGAAAATTCAGTAAGGTCCATCTCTATGGATTCCACGGATGGTTTGAGTCGCGGAACCGAGGTGACTGCCACCGGGGCAGCGATACAAATGCCCATCGGAGAAGACGTCTACGGACGCCTTTTCAACGTAATCGGGGATGCCATTGACGGTCTTGGAAACCTGCCGAAAGCAGGGGAAAACGGACTTCCCATCCACAGGTCCGCGCCCAAGTTCGAAGACCTTTCCACATCCACAGAGGTCCTTTTCACGGGGATCAAGGTAATTGACCTGATTGAGCCCTATGCCAAAGGAGGAAAGATCGGATTGTTCGGAGGAGCCGGGGTAGGTAAAACCGTACTGATCCAGGAGCTGATCAACAACATTGCCAAAGGACACGGAGGATTGTCCGTTTTTGCAGGAGTGGGCGAACGCACCCGTGAAGGGAACGACCTGCTTCGTGAAATGCTCGAATCCGGTATTATCAAGTACGGAGATGACTTCCTGCATTCCATGGAAGAAGGGGGCTGGGACCTGAGCAAAGTGGATAAGGATGCCATGAAAGAGTCCAAGGCTACTTTTGTTTTCGGTCAGATGAATGAGCCTCCCGGAGCGCGTGCCCGTGTAGCCCTTTCTGGACTAACGATTGCTGAATACTTCCGGGATGGAGCCGGTGACGGACAGGGAAAAGACGTACTGTTCTTCGTTGACAACATTTTCCGGTTTACCCAGGCAGGATCTGAGGTTTCTGCCCTCCTGGGACGGATGCCTTCCGCCGTGGGATACCAACCCACCCTGGCCACTGAAATGGGTGCCATGCAGGAACGGATTACTTCCACCAAGAAAGGATCCATCACCTCCGTACAGGCGGTCTACGTACCTGCGGATGACCTTACCGACCCTGCACCTGCGACGACCTTTGCCCACCTGGATGCGACCACGGTACTTTCCAGGAAGATCGCAGAGTTGGGGATTTACCCGGCCGTGGATCCCCTGGATTCCACGTCCCGGATCCTTACTCCGGAGATCCTGGGCAACGAACATTACGACTGTGCCCAGCGGGTAAAAGAGCTGTTGCAGCGCTATAAAGAATTACAGGATATCATCGCCATCCTTGGGATGGAAGAACTTTCTGAAGAAGACAAACTCGCCGTGGCCCGTGCCCGTAGGGTTCAGCGTTTCCTCTCCCAGCCCTTCCACGTGGCCGAACAATTTACCGGAATCCCCGGGGTCTTTGTCGATATCAAAGATACCATCAAGGGCTTCAATATGATCATGGACGGGGAATTGGATCACCTTCCGGAATCGGCTTTCAACCTCAAGGGGACTATTGAAGAAGCGATTGAGGCCGGTGAAAAAATGCTGGCAGAAGCTTAAAAGAGTTGGCAGTAACAGTGGGCAGTTGGCAGATGCTGCTCTATACAGATAAACTATTGTATGTATTTAGAAATTGTATCCCCTGAAGCCACCCTGTTCTCCGGAGAAGTTACCTCTGTTACAGTGCCCGGGGTCAACGGGGAGTTCCAGATGCTTACAGGTCACGCACCCATCGTATCCCTCCTGCAGGAAGGGATTGTAAAGATTGCGGGCCGTATCGAAATCGAGGAGGAATTCCAGGACAAATTTTCCAAGGCTCCCGATGGCAAAACAGCGCTGAAGATCCGCAGTGGAACTGTGGAACTGAAGGATGACAAAGTGATTGTCCTGGCTGATTAGCCATGCTTTCATAACTTTTGAACCCCGCCATGTGCGGGGTTTTTTTATTCCCGGATCACTATTTCCCAGGGATGGCCTGCCTCATGCCTCAAAGCCAGTTTGCGAAACCCCAGGTTGTGGTGGGCAAGGAGGGAGCGTTTATTCTTTAGGGATATTTCTGTTATGACCGGCACAGGTCTTACACAATCCATGAGGCGGTTGTAGAGTGCCGAAAAATGACCCTTTCCCCTGTATCCCTTACGGATGCAGATCTGACCCATGATCCGGTAATCCGCCGCGGTGTATCCCTGTTCCGCCAATACCTGAAAAAGGGGTTCGAGCTGTGGGACCAGCTTCCTTAATTCGGGGTGTAGGCAAAGTGCATAACCGATCACAAGATCCTTATCCAGGGCGATGATCTGAGGGCAATACTGCTGCATCCGACTTAGCTGCTCCAGGGTATATCGAAGGGTGACAAATCCTTCATTTTCAATTTCTTCCGGAGACAGGGCCTCCGGCAGGTTGTTTTTCTGCAATTCCAGGACCTGGTTTAATTCGGAATGCGTCTGCGCCGGGCGATAGTGCGTTTGGGCCATGGTTGTACAGGGCATAATTGTCCACTGTCAAGTTACGTGAAAATCGGGGATATCGTACCTTTATCGAATGACAGGATTTCCTAAAAACCTAAATGCGAAACTACAGCAGCGCCGGGAGGATGGCTCCTTGAGAAGCCTCTATCAGCAGGAGGAACTTGTGGATTTTTCCTCCAATGACTACCTGGGCTTTGCCCGCATGGAGGAACAACCGGGGTCCCTCCTGCCTGCCGGTAGCACAGGGTCCCGTCTGATCAGTGGAAATCACCCACTCTATAGCAGGGCGGAGGCGGTTGTCCGGGATTTCCACTGTGCTGAGGCTGCCCTGATTTTCAATTCCGGGTACGACGCCAACCTGGGCTTGCTTTCAGCCATCCTGCAACGGGGGGACTCTATCTTCTATGATCAGTATGTACATGCCAGCATACGCGATGGGATCCGTCTTGGAAGTGCCAGGGCCTATAAATACGACCACAATGATCTGGATTCCCTCAGAACAAAGATTCGGCGGGTATTAGGGGAAAACACCCCACCCGACGGGGAGGTATATATAATCACGGAATCCGTTTTTTCCATGGAAGGCGACGGTCCGGACCTCGAAGCCCTTGCCGCCTTTTGCAGGGAGCACGATTACAGGCTGATCGTGGATGAAGCACATGCCGCGGGGATCCTGGGGCCAGGGGGAAGGGGCGTGGTCGCAGGACCGGAATGGCAGGACTCGGTCTTTGCCCGCCTTATTACCTTTGGCAAGTCCCTGGGGTGCCATGGGGCCGCCGTTTTGGGCAGTGCCAGGCTCCGGGAATACCTGATCAACTTCAGCAGGAGCCTTATTTACACCACCGCTTTGCCGCCAGCGAGCCTCAGGTCCATTTTGAAGGCCTATGAGATGATACAGGGGGAGGCCGGAGAGGGAGCGCGGAAATCCCTTTTCAAGAACATGCAGCTCTTCGACTCCCTGGTCGGGGAACTTGGACTTTCGGAGCATATGGTCCCGGCCAGGGCTGCGGTTCGCTGTTGTGAGGTCGGGGGCAATTCACGAGTAAAGGGGTTGTCAGGGGAACTTCGAAATGCGGGATATGACGTAAAACCGATCTTATCCCCCACGGTACCGCGCGGTCGGGAATGCCTCCGCTTCAGCCTGCATGCATTTAATACCGAATCTGAGATCAGGGAAGTTTTGACTATCTTGGCAGGGCTACTGAAGCACAACTAAGGGAGGTATGCAGAGCAAGTATCAGGTACTGGGGGCCTTTGATTATCTGGCGGATGCCGAATTGCTGAAGGCCAAACTGGAATCCGAAGGGATCCATGTGTTTCTGAAGGATGCCAATATCCTTCAGGCGGATCCCTTTATAGCTTCGGCCATCGGAGGGGTGAAGGTGATGGTTTACCGGCAGGATCTGGAGCGGGCGGAGGAAATCTACAACAGCGTACGGCGCTATGCGGTGGATAAAAATGGAAACCCGGTCGTTTGCCCCAAATTAAAGGCCACCCCCACAAAGCGGTATTATGGCCCTTACAAATTAGTGAAACGGTTTTTTCCATTTGTGGGGCCAGTAAAAAAACG
>JAWWDW010000178.1:0-4883 GCA_033719735.1 Robiginitalea sp.
GCCTTTATCGACGGAAGGGAGCTTTCGCTGGAAACCCACCAGACCGAATTGTGGAAGCGCTACATGGGCAAATACGCCCGGGAGTAACGCGTAAGAATGCTATCTTTGGGAACGGGGCAGGGAACTGTCCCGTTTTTTAATGGTTATGGGGGAACTCAAACACATCAGCAGCACGCAGAATCCGGAAATACGACAACTGGAGCACTGGAGCCGTAAATCCAGGGACCGCCGCAGGGCCGGCAGGTTCGTGTTGGAGGGATTGCGGGAGCTCAGTTTGGCACTGAAAGGCGGCTACCGACCCGACCGGTTGTATTTCTGCCCGGACATCCTCCCGGAAACTGCTTTGAGGGAACTGCCGGGCCTGGAAGGCTGCCCCCTGGTGAGCCTGAGCCCCGAAGTGTATCGCCACCTGGCCTACCGGGGCAAGACCGAAGGGGTCATCGGGCTTATGCACGCCAGGGCGCACGGGCTTGAAGACCTCGTCCTGGCGTCTGAGGCGTCCCTTGTACTTGTGGCCGAAGCTCCCGAAAAACCGGGGAATATTGGCGCCCTGCTTCGGACTGCTGATGCAGCCGGCCTCGATGCCGTTATTATTGCAGATCCCAGGGGGGACCTCTACAACCCGAATGTGATCCGCTCCAGCGTGGGCTGTCTTTTTACGGTACAGGTGGCCACCGCAGGCAGTGCCGAAGTCCTGGGGTTCCTCAAAAAAAAGGGCATACAGGTACTGGCTGCTGCCCTGGGCGATTCCAAACGGTACGACCTGGTTGACTATACTGGACCAACTGCCATTGTAGTGGGCACGGAATCCACCGGGCTTACCAACCTGTGGATGGCGGGGGCCGATACCAGGATAGCCATTCCCATGCAGGGGGCCATCGACTCCATGAACGTATCTGTAGCCGCATCCGTGCTGATTTTTGAAGCCAGAAGGCAACGTGGCTTCTCCCTGGGGTAAATCCCGTCCGTTAAGGCCATTGGACCAAAATATGGTGGGGTTCAAAATTCTTATTTCTATTTTAGCATTTTCCAAATCGATGTACATGACTGCGGAGACCCTCTTCTACATCATCATAGGAATCCTGCTGCTTGAATTTGCCGTGGAAACCCTGTTGGATGTGCTCAATGCCCGGAAATTCGACGACCCCGTCCCCCCGGAACTCGAAAACCTCTATGATCCCGAGGAATACCGAAGGTCCCAGGCGTATAAAAAAGTAAATTTCCGGTTTGGGTTGCTGTCCTCCGGGATCTCCTTCCTGCTGATCCTCGGGTTCCTGTTCTTTGGCGGGTTTGACTGGGTCGATGGGGTTGCCAGGTCCCTCAGCAGCCATCCCGTGGTACAGTCCCTTTTGTTTTTCGGGATCCTGATGATCGGAAGCGATCTCATTTCAACCCCCCTGAGCTATTACCACACCTTCGTGATCGAGGAGAAATTTGGATTCAACAAAAGTACGCCCGCCCTCTTTTTTGCCGACAAACTCAAAGGTTGGGGCCTGCTGCTGGTATTCGGGGGCGGCCTCCTCGCGTTGGTAATGTGGTTTTACCAGTGGGCAGGGGCTTCCTTCTGGATCTATGCCTGGGGGCTCGTAGCCGTCTTTACGCTGTTTATGAACCTGTTCTACAGCCGCCTGATCGTCCCCCTTTTCAACAAACAGGAACCCCTGGAGGAAGGCAGCCTGAAGGACCGGATCGAGGCCTATGCCCGGAAGGTCGGCTTTGGACTAAAGAACATCTTCGTGATTGACGGGTCCAAAAGGTCGACCAAGGCCAATGCGTATTTTTCGGGATTCGGGCGCGAAAAGCGCGTCGCCCTTTTCGATACCCTTATCGAGGACCTGGAAGAGGAAGAGATCGTTGCGGTCCTGGCCCATGAAGTCGGGCACTACAAAAAGAACCACATCATCGTGAACCTCATCACTTCAATTGCCCTGACCGGGCTTACCCTTTTTGTACTTTCCCTTTTTATAAACAATCCGGAGCTCTCCCGGGCCATTGGCGTCTCAGCGCCCAGTTTTCATGCGGCCCTGCTGAGTTTCGCCCTCCTCTACAGCCCCATCAGTGAGCTTACCGGCCTGGTGATGAACTACGTCTCCCGCCGGTTTGAATTCCAGGCGGACCGCTATGCCCGTGAAACCTTCGAGGCGGCCCCGCTGATCAGTTCCCTGAGAAAACTATCGCGAAAGAGCCTGAGCAACCTCACCCCCCACCCGGCCTATGTGTTTGTGCATTATTCCCACCCGCCCCTGGCTGAGCGGATCCGGGCGCTCAAAAACCCCTAGGACCCCTTGCCGGACACTTCGGGATATGGTTCGCAAATGAAAATACAGAACGGTACCGCAGATCATCTCAGGTGTTTTGTATCTTTAGGAAACCTCCATGGAAACCAGCCGTATGAAAACCAGGTGGAACTATATTGGACTGGGCCTGTTGACCCTGGTGATTGCTGCCAACATCTTCTCAGCCTACTTCCGTACCCTTTCGGAACTGGGCCCGGTACTCTATGCCTTTGAAACCAGGAATGCGGAATTCGAATATGTGGTGAACCCGGCCGGGGGCCAGGATGTGGCCATGATGGAACAGGAATTCGAGAAGTTCCTCAGCCATCACCCCCAGACAGAGGATAGGGAGCTTTACCGTACCTTCGAGATAAAGCCCTGGCAATTCTGGAACTGGTACCATTTTCTCACCAGCGACCTCTACGGGTATCCTTTCAAGGGACAGAACCCTTTAAAATAACTCTAAAACCCGACCTATGGACTCTGCCCTCAAGACGATGATCGACAACATGCCGGATAAGACCGGAAAATCCCTCGCCGAGTGGAAAACCCTGCTGACTTCCAAAGCCTTCGAAAAGCATTCGCAGGCCGTCAACTTCCTCAAAAAGGAACACGGGGTAACCCACGGATACGCCAATACGATCGTGACGCTTTCCAAAGATTCCGGGGCCTCCCCGGACGATCTGGTAACGAACCAGTACAGGGGAAAAGAAGCCCTGCTCCCCATTTATGAAAAACTGCTGGAGGTGGTCCAGGCCTTCGGGCCGGACGTGCAGGTAGTCCCGAAAAAAACTACCGTAAGCCTGGTCCGCAACAAACAGTTTGCCCTGATCAAACCCGCTACCAAAACCCGGATCGACCTGGGGCTGAAACTACGGGAGAAAGCCCCTGCCGGCCGTCTGGAGAATTCCGGTCCGTTCAGCACCATGTGTACCCACCGGGTCCGGCTCGGGGAGGTTGGGGAAGTGGATGCCGAACTCAAACGATGGCTGCAAGCTGCCTATCAGGAAGCTGTGTAACCAGGCTTTTTACTCTGGGGAAACCCCATTTTTCGCTCTCCTAGGCTACTGTTTATCAACCCGTAAACACCCTGATTTTTTTAGGCCGGGATAATGTTCCCATTGAAATATTTAGTACCTTTTCTCTGTATATTTAACAACACCATTAACGCTTTAGAAAATGAAAAAGAATTCCAACCAACTCCTTATCCTGCTGGTCGGTTTCCTGTTCCTGGGCACTTCCGGATCCGGGTTGCTGGCACAGGACATCCGCACCGAGCGGGTGAGCTTCCAGCGGGGTGCCAGCAGCGCCACCATCGAGGGCAGTATTACAGGCTATGAAACCGTGGATTATCTCCTGAACGTCCGGGCAGGGCAGTATATGAATGTGAGTATGGCCACCCCGCACGGGGCGACCTATTTCAATATCATGGAGCCAGGGGAAGAATATGCCGCCATCTACAACGGGTCCACCAGCGGGAACCAGTTTGAAGGGACTACCGCCAAAAGCGGGGATTACCGCATCCGGGTCTACATGATGCGGAGTGCTGCGCGCCGGGGGGAACGCGCCAACTACCGCCTGGAGATGATCGTGAGCGGGTCCGGGCAGGGAGGGGGTTCCGCATCCCAACTCCCGGAAAGCGGTATAAGGACCCAGCGGATCTCTATCCCCTCAGGTTCGAATAGCACCAACTTCCAGGGCAGTATCCGGGGTCAGGAAGTCGTTGATTACCTGCTCCAGGCACGGGCTGGAGATTACCTGAATATCAGCATGGCTTCCCAGCAGGGAACGCCTTATTTCAACATTATGGAACCCGGGGAACAGTATGTGGCCATCCACAATGGTTCCAACAGGGGCAACCAGTTTGAAGGGACGGCCCAAAGGAATGGGGAATACCGGATCCGGATCTACCAGATGGGAAATGCTGCAGACACCGGTGCCCGGGCAAGCTTCCGTCTTGAGGTGATCAAATCCTCCAATTCGGGATCCTCCCAGGGCAGCACAGGGGACAACTTCCAGGCCACAGGTCAAATCCTTTGCAGCCTTGGGGACGGGGTGTCCCGCCAATGTGAATTCGGCGTGGTCCGGCGCGGTTCAGGTGATGCGGATGTCACTGTATTCCGGACCAACGGCAGCCGGCGGATCATCTACTTCCAGAATGGACAGGCGGTGGGCTATGACCAGAGCCAGGCCGACCGGGGTCAGTTTTCCGTGAGTAAGGTTGGCGATCTCTACATCGTACGGATCGGAACCGAACGCTATGAGATCCCGGAGGCGGTCATCTACGGTGGATAATGTTTAAATCAGAACCCTATGAATTTGACTTCCTTTTCAATTAAAAAACAACTCTTTCACAGCAGACCAATCCGGAGGATGAAAGAAAGCCTGCAGTTTATTGGAGTACTTTTTGCCGGAGCCCTGATGGCCTCTTGTGGAGCCGTTTATACCGATGGAAACTCCGGGCAGGGAGGCGGTTCTGTATCCCAGCTGCCTGAAAGTGGCATAAGGACCCAACGGATCTATATCCCCTCAGGTTCGAACAGCACCTCCGTCCAGGGCAGTATCCGGGGTCGGGAAGGGGTGGACTACCTGCTCCAGGCCCGGGCC
>JAWWDW010000179.1:0-4871 GCA_033719735.1 Robiginitalea sp.
AGGTGATCGATGCCAGGGCTGAAAAATTGCCCTATGGGGATATGCAGTTTGACTTTGTCCTTTTTGTGACGGTCTGCCACCTGCAGAGCCTGAAATACGCCTTCCGGGAAGCACACCGGGTTTTAAAGCCCAAAGGACTCATCATCGTTGGGTTCCTGCCGAAAGACCAGCCGGTAGCTCATGGATATCAGGAGCGGCGTCGGTTCAGTACCTTTTACAGGGAAGCTGTTTTTTACACTCCTGAGGAAATCGGGAAACTGCTTGACGGATCCGGATTCAAGTCCCCGGAGTACAACCAGGTACTATTCGGACCCCTGGAATCCATTGAGGAGGCAGAGGAACCCAAACCCGGGTTTGGAGCGGGATCCTTTGTGGTGGTTAGTGCAGAAAAAGGGTGATCAGCCTTTGGGGTCTTCCCGAAGCGGCTCCCTTTCGAATATCGCGAGGGCTTCCTCGTCGGAAACGGCGGCGAAGTCCTCGTAGAACTGCCCCACTGCGTGAAAATTACGGGGCGTTTCCAGACAAATCACCTCATCGACTTCCTCCATGGCCCTTAGCCGGTCTGCCGCGTCAGGGGGGGCCACCGGTATGGCGACTATGATTTTATCAGGTGCCTCTGCAGCGATCAGGGTAATGGTAACTCTCAGGGTATTTCCTGTAGCAATCCCATCATCGACAATGACCACAACCTTCCCACCGAGTGGGACCGGGTCTTTTTTCCGATGGAACATCCGATGCCGTTCTTCCAGCTTCTTTCGAAGCCTCTGGGTTTCTGAGTCGATATATTCCTGTGAAATGCCCTCGGGCCTGCTTAGTACGATTTGGTTTCTGCTTACGGCCCCGATGGCGTACTCCCGGTTGAACGGATGGCCAATTTTTTTGGTAAGGGCCACATCCAGGGGGGCATTCAGCGTTTCGGCCACGATAGCCCCGAGGGGAAGCCCTCCCCTTGGAACGGCCATGACAACTACAGGTTCTCCCTTGTATTTGAGCAGTTCGCCTGCCAGCAGATATCCCGCCTCGGTCCGGTTACGAAACATGGTCGTGCTTTTTTTGAAAGTGTTTTGAGAACCATCCGGCCGTCAATTCGGCTACCTCCTGCAGTTTTCCGGGTTCTTCGAACAGATGGGAGGCTCCGGGGATTATCTCCAGTTTTGTCGGGGCATTCATTTGGCTTTGGGCCTGACGGTTCAACTGGATTACCTGCGTGTCCAGGCCCCCGACCAACAGCAAGGTGGGTGCCTTGACCTTTGGAAGGTCATCCATGGCGAGGTCCGGACGACCTCCCCGGGAGACCACCGCACCTATTTTGTCTTTGAAATGGGCCGCAGCCCTGAGGGCGGAGGCGGCACCGGTACTGGCACCGAAATACCCAATCGGCAATTGCCGTCCGTGGGTGTAAACCATGACCCAGTCCGTCACGGCAATGAGCCGTCGGGTGAGCATTCCAATGTTAAAGCGGTTTTCGTAAGTACGGTCTTCTTCTTCGGTAAGCAGGTCGAATAAGAGGGTCCCCAAACGGTGTTCTTGTAGGATTTCAGCTACATAATTGTTTCGGGGGCTTTTTCGGCTGCTGCCACTCCCATGCGAAAAAAGGACGATGCCGCTGGCATGTTCAGGCAGGGAAAAGTGTCCTTTTAGGGAGATTCTTCCAATGGGTATCTCGATCTCTGAATTAAGCGTTCGGGGAAATATCATAACGAATCTGTTTTTGGGTGCGCTGCCCCATTAGAAGGGACGGCCACCTACAAAGGAAGGGGGGATCCACCATTTGTGAAATGACCTGGGTCAATCCGGACATTTTAGATCTCCCAGGAGATCTTCAGGGGGTAGCAGGCTGCAGGCCCGCTTTTAACAGGATGAACTCGCTGATGTTTTCGCTGCTGATTGCGCCCACCAGGTTTTCCCCCTCCAACACGGGAATGAATTTTTGCTGGTGGCTGGCCATCAGCTGTATGGCCTCCTTCAGGCCGGAGTCGGGCTCGAGGACGGGGTATTCCCTGACCATGAGGTCTTCTATGGGACGCTCAGGCTGGCTTGCGTTTTCCAGGATTACCTTGTTCAGAAGGAGCCCGACCACCTTGCCGTCCAGGGAAACGATAAAGTCCTTCTCGGTCCCTTTCAGGATGGTCTCAATGGCCTTTTGAAGGGGGTCGGTAGGGTGGAGCAGGGTGATGTCGGTCAGGAGGGCTTCCCGGATTACATGCCCGCGTAGCTGATAATCCTGTTGTACCATTTTATTTTCGGTATAGGCCCCAAAAAAGACGAAGATGGCGATGATTACCAGGAACGGATTGAAAAACAGACCGAGAATCAGGAAAATAAAGGAAACCGCCTGTCCGAGACGGGCTGCAATATCCGTGGCTTTGGCGCGGTTAAAGGAAAATCCCAGCAGGGCCCTGAGCACCCTGCCCCCGTCCATGGGAAAGGCCGGGATCAGATTGAAAAGTACCAAAAGGATATTGGCCATCAGCAGGTAGACCAAAAAGGCATCCAGGGAGGGGGTGGCAAAGAATTGCTCCCATTGTGCTGCGGTAAAGCCCTGGTACGTCCCCAAAGGGACCACCAAAAGCAGCAGGAGTGCGATGAGCACGTTTACCGCGGGGCCTGCCAGGGCCACGGCGAGTTCCTCATTCGGTTTTTCAGGCATGCGTTCCAGAGAGGCCACCCCGCCTATGGGCAGCAGGGTGATCGACCGGGTCTGTATACCAAAACGTCTGGCCATACGGGAATGTCCCAACTCATGCAGGACCACACAAAAGAAAAGCACCAGGACCAATACGGTATTAAACAGGGCCATAGCGGTGTCACCCCCCTGTTTAAACGTCGAGAACAGGACCCAGATCAGCAGGAGGGAAAAAGTCCAGTGGACCTTTATTTCAATCCCCCCTAACCTGCCCAGTACAAGTGCACCTTTCATAGCCTGAATTTTAGTTGAAATTATACCCTGGGAAACTATTGGGTAATGATACGGATCATTTCCCCGGACCTCTAAGTTAAATATCTTTGATCAATGGACCTTAAAGAATTATAAACACTTGTAAATAAGTATGTTATGAAAAATACAGTTCTTTTAAATCCGGTATTGTTTTTTCTGGTACTCACGGTTTTGATTGGGTGCCGGACAGATCAAAAAAAGGACCAACAAACCGGGGCTGATACAGAAGTAGCCCCATCGGTGGATCCGGTCACCATTTTTGAAAATGACTATGTACATGTAGTTACGGTCACCCTGGATCCTGGAGCGGAGCTGACTTCACACCAGGGAGCGAAGCGCCTGATTTATTCCCTCTCAGATTACACCATTGATTGGCAGCAGGGTGGCGCCGACCTCGGAACCAAGGAATGGAAGCGGGGGGAAGTACATGCGCATGCCCCTGGAAAACACGGCGCAAAGAACACCGGGGATTCCACCGCTGAGTGGATCGCCTTTGTGAGGAAAACCTCAGATCTTCCTGATTGTGGGGATTTGAGTCTCGATAAGGATGTTAGCTCGGTAAGCGGGGATGCCGCCGTAATCCTCTTTGAAGATGAAGATTTCCGGATGACCGAAATCACCCTGAGCCCCGGCGATTCCCTGCCGATGCACGAAGGGATCAACCGTGTAATCTATGCCCTGTCCGATTACGAGATACGCTATTGGAGTGATGAGGCTGAAGCCGTTGAAAAAACCTTTACCAAAGGAGATGCCCACTGGCATGAAGCCTGCCAGCATGCCATGGAGAACTCCGGGCAGTCCCCGGCCCGTTTTCTGGTAGTGGCGTTTAAATAGATTTATCGAAATTTCGGGGGGCAGGATACACCAGTGCCCCCCGTTTTCCCTATCTTTATTCTTGTAAGTGATGATCAAAGACCTCAGCGAACGGCGGATCGAGAAACTCCTTAAATCCAATTTTGTGGGGAGTCTGGGCTTTATTGCCCAAAAGAGCCCTCATGTACTTCCGGTAACCTTTTATTTTGACCCGGAGCACAAACAGATTATCAGTTATTCCACAGAAGGACATAAAATTGAGGCCATGCGGGAGTATCCGCAGGTGTCCCTGATGGTCTGTGAACAAGACTCCTTAACCAGTTGGCGTTCGGTCCTGGTCCACGGGGTTTTTGAGGAATTACATCAGATCGATGCCAAATTCTATCTCAAGGAATTCTCCCAGGGCATCCAGTCCATCCTTGAGCAAAGGGGAGAAGCGTCCAAACAGTTTATCGAGGATTTCTCCAGCAAGGCAGCGAACGGGGGAGTCCCCATTGTCTATCGGATCCGGATTGTGGACTGGTCAGGCAAATTCAGGGACGGATAGGCCTATGCGCATTTAGGGAATGCAAGGCCTGAAGGGCATGTTCGTTTTTCTTCAGAACCCTCCGTGTTTTTCAGTGCGTTTGCCTATTCAATTGTATTTTTGGCCCCAAAGTATCTCTGATATGAAACTGCTTTCCTGGAACGTCAACGGAATCCGTGCCATCGCCAAAAAAAACTTTGTCCAAACGATCCGGGATCTGGCCCCGGACGTGTTATGCCTTCAGGAAATCAAAGCCGGTCCGGAAATGGTCACTGAGGTGACCGCCTCCCTGGACGGATATTCCGTCTTTGTAAACCCGGCGGAGAAGAAGGGGTATTCGGGGACAGCCATCCTGAGCAGGGAAAAACCGCTGTCCGTCGAATCCGGCCCGGTAGGGGAACCCTTTCTGCCGGAGGGTCGCATCCAGTGTGCGGAGTATGAAGACTTCTACCTGGTCAATGTCTATGTGCCCAATTCAGGGCAGGGCCTCAAAAGGCTGGGCTACCGGGAATCCTGGGACGCTGCCTTCCTGGACTACCTCAAGGAGCTGCACGGGAAAAAACCGGTGATCGTCTGCGGGGACATGAACGTTGC
>JAWWDW010000180.1:0-4862 GCA_033719735.1 Robiginitalea sp.
AAAAAGGCTGCAGACTACAAAAATCCGGGGTTACACCACAAATATCATCTGGAGGGCCATAAAATCAGGATGGATTATACGAGAACCCGCTTTTCAGGCGTTAGAATACTGGCATTTCAAAACCCAATCTTGCTATGTTATACGACACCTACGGAGAGGAATACCTGACATTTCTCCGGGAATTGAATGAGATCTTAAGTCTAAACGAACTGGCTGAGGTGGATTATCTGTAATCCCCGGACCATTCCCTCAAAATTAAATCCCTATGGCAGAACAAAACAACGACAATACCGCATACCTGGATTTTATCCAGAGTCTCAATGAGATCCTGATGGATTTCAATATCAACAGGCTTAGCTGTTCTTAGTGTGTTTAGTGTATGAATGAAAAAAGCGGCTCCAAACGGGCCGCTTTTTCTGTTATCCAAGATATGCCTTGAGAAGTTTGCTGCGGGAATGATGCCGGAGTTTCCGGATGGCCTTTTCCCGTATCTGCCGGACCCGCTCCCGGGTCAGGTCAAAGGTTTGGCCGATTTCCGCCAGCGTCATGGATTGCTGGTCCCCAATCCCGTAATATAGTTTTATGACATCCGCTTCCCGGGGCGACAGGGTTTCCAGAGCACGGTTGATTTCCGTGTTCAGGGATTGCCGCATCAGGGATTTGTCCGGCCGGGGGGATTCCCCGGACCTCAGGACATCATACAGGTTAGAATCCTCGCCCTCCTTCAGGGGGGCATCCATGGAAACATGCCTTCCGGAATTTCGGATGGACTGCTTTACCTCGCTGATGGACATATCCAGTTCCTTGGCGATCTCCTCGGCAGAGGGGGGCCGCTCGTGGGCCTGCTCCAGGTAGGAAAAGGTTTTCTTGATTTTGTTGATGGAGCCAATTTTATTCAGCGGAAGCCGTACCACCCGGGACTGTTCGGCAAGCGCCTGAAGGATGGATTGACGAATCCACCAAACAGCATAGGAAATGAACTTGAACCCCCTGGTTTCGTCAAAACGCTTGGCAGCTTTTACCAGGCCGACATTTCCTTCATTGATCAGGTCGGGCAGTTTCAGCCCCTGATTCTGGTACTGTTTGGCCACAGATACTACAAAGCGCAGGTTGGCCTTGGTCAGTTTTTCCAGGGCTGCCTGATCTCCTTTTTTAATGCGTTGGGCGAGTTCTACTTCTTCATTGGCGGTTATTAAGTCAATTTTGCTGATATCCTGCAGGTACTTGTCAAGGGACTTGGACTCCCGGTTCGTCACCTGCTTGACAATCTTAAGTTGCCTCATGTACGTATATTTGGATTAAGTGTTAACATCTTCTCATTATACATTATTATTTGCTCATTTCCAAAGGCTAGTACCTTTAGTTTTACAATATTTATAAGTATTTCACAAAGATTTAAGAGAATATGGGCCTCCGTGGACGTAAGAATCGATCGAAACTTGTATACTTTTAGTCCCCATGAGTAAAAAAGCCCTGAAAACGTACTTGCAGCAGTTGGATGCCGCGGCCCTTAAGGAACAAATCCTCGATCTCTACGGGCGGTTTCCGGAGGTTAAAACCTACTATGATTTTGTTTTTAACCCGCAGGAAGACAAGCTTCTCAGGGAAGCCATGCAACGGATCGCTGAAGAGTACTTTCCGCGCAGGCGCAAAAGGGCCAAGGCACGTCGGTCCGTGGCCCACAACTACATCCGGCATTTCAGGACCCTGGGGGTGGACCCCGCAGTACTCGCGGAACTTATGGCCTTTAACCTGGAAACGGCCCAGCGATTCGAAGGCCAAAAGAACTGCCCGGAAGCCTTTTACCGCAGTATGTACAAATCCTTCCTCGAATGGGGGAACCACCTGATACACCATGGGATCTTCCCAGGGTTCAGGGACCGGATCACCTCTTTTGTGGAAGGGGTGGAAGCCGCAGACTGGCCGCAGAAGCAGGCCTATGCCGATTTTTTAGAACAACTCAATACTTAAATAGCATGGCCATTGCAATCCTGAGGAATGACAACCTTGCCAACCGTTGGAAAAGGGCGATACAACGGGTAGCCCCGGATATTCCCGTTTATGGGATGGAGGAGGAGGTTCCTGCAGAGGCCGTTGAGATGGCCGCTGTATGGAAACACCCACCCGGCAGCCTGAGCTCCTATCCCAATCTGAAGGGGATCCACTGCCTGGGGGCAGGGGTGGACTTTATCCTGGAAGATGGGAGCATCCCGGAAACCCTCCCGATCATGCGGGTGGTAGACCCGTTCCTGGCCTCTGATATGGCGGAATACGTCCTGGCACAGGTAATGGCTTATCTGAAGGACCTCCATCTTTACAAACAGGACCAGGGTTCTGCGAACTGGAACCCCAGACCCTACAGGCGCGTAGGGGATGTTACTGTGGGCATCATGGGGCTCGGTACCCTGGGCCGGGCGGTGGCTGATCTGCTCGCTGCTGCAGGCTTTTCGATGGTCGGATGGACCCGGGCCTCAGACCCCGTGGTGGATTTCCCCACGTTCCGGGGTACAGGGGAAAAGAAGCCCTTTCTGGAACAGGCCGACATTCTGGTATGCCTGCTGCCGCTGACCCCTGATACCAGGGGGATCCTGGATTATGAACTCTTTTCCTCCCTTCCCCAGGGAGCGCTGCTGATCAATGTGGCCCGGGGTCCGTTGCTGGTGGATCAGGACCTGATCCGCGCCCTGGAGGCGGGATTGCTTTCAGGGGCCTGCCTGGATGTATTTCACACCGAACCCCTGCCGGGAGACCACCCCTTCTGGAACCATCCAGGCGTGCATATCACCCCACACGTCGCCAGCGTATCCGACCCCGATTCTGTGGCCCCTCAAATCGTGGATAATTACCGCCGCCTGACAGGGGGGAAGCCTTTAAAAAATCAGGTTTTCCGGGAACGGGGGTATTGATGGGCGACCTATTTTCGGGGGTGAAATTTCCCCGGAGGAAAAAAATCAGCTAGTTTTGCAAATTGATCCGGGCCACAGAATCATCCGGGTTTAAACGCGAAAAAAGCAAGCGCCCTTGGGTACTAAGACCGCCAAATCCGAAAAAACACTATACGATTACCAGCTGGAGGATCTCAACAAGATCTTTACCTGCCTTGATGAATCCCCTGACGACATCAACCTGCTCTACCAGCTGCCCACTGGAGGGGGGAAGACGGTCATTTTCTCCGAGATCGCCAAGCGTTACATTGCCCAAACCGGAAAGAAAGTAGTGGTCCTCACGCACCGGATTGAGCTCAGCATGCAGACTTCACGTATGCTGGAAGGCTTCGGGGTGCACAACAAGATCATCAACAGCGAGGTCAAGGAGTTGCCGGATGAGGACCAGTACCAGTGCTTTGTGGCCATGGTGGAAACCCTGAACAACCGCCTGCAGGAAAAGGCCATCGAGTTGCATGGGATCGGCCTTGTGATCATTGACGAGGCCCATTACAACTCCTTCCGGAAACTCTTCAAATACTTTGAAAACTCCATCATCCTGGGGGTCACCGCCACGCCCCTGAGCTCCAACATCAAGTTGCCGATGAAGGACCACTATAAGAAGTTGATCGTGGGGGAATCCATCGCCAACCTGATCCAGAAGAAGTTCCTGGCAAAGGCCAATATGTACAGTTACGATGTCAGCCTGAAGTCCCTGAAACTGGGAATTCACGGGGATTATACGGTACGGTCTTCCGATGAATTGTACAGCAACCACCAGATGCTTGGCAAACTGGTAGGCGCCTATGAAGAACTCGCGAAAGGCACCAAGACGCTGATTTTCAATAACGGGATCAGCACCTCCAAATACGTTTACGAGATCTTTAAAAAAGCGGGATACCCCATCCGCCACCTGGACAATAAAAACACCGCTTCGGAGCGACGGGAGATCCTCGAATGGTTCTCCAACACCCCTGATGCCATCCTCACTTCCGTGAGTATTTTGACGACGGGCTTTGACGAGCCTTCCGTGGAGACCATCATCCTGAACCGGGCGACCCGGTCATTGACCCTCTATTTCCAGATGATCGGCCGGGGTTCGCGCATCCTGAAGGACAAGGAGGAATTTACGGTGGTGGACCTGGGAAACAATATTGCCCGCTTTGGTCCCTGGGACGCCCCGGTGGATTGGCAGGAGATCTTCCACTTCCCCGATTTCTACCTCGAGAACATCCGAAACGACGATGAAATCGAACGGGAGTTTGTCTACGAGATGCCCCCCGAGCTTCGGGAGCGGTTCCGGAATTCTGAGGACATCGACCTGGACGTTAAGGAAACCTACAAGGAAATTTTCGCCCAGGGGAAAAAGTCCAAGGAGGTACTCGACCTCAGCATTGAACAACACGCCAAAATGTGCGTGGAGAACTCAAAGGACATCTTTGATGCCCGCATCCTGGCCAAGATGCTGAAAGAGGAAATCGAATACCGCATCAAGCAGTATTCCCATTGCATCATGAACAACACCCAAAACTACCGGGATTGGTTGCAGGAGGATTATGAGCGAAGGCTTCGCCTGAGGATTTCCCAGCTTTACGCTGCCCGACTCTAGGCCCCATGAAAGGAGCCGCCGACCATAGGAAGATGCTTGTGATCGGGCTGCAGTGGCCCGAGCCTCAGGCCACAGCGGCAGGCCAGCGGATGTGCCAGCTCCTCCAGGGCTTTTGCAACGCCGGGTACCAAATAACCTTTGCCAGTGCGGCCGCAGGGGAACATGACCGCACCCCCCTCAAGGCCATGGGGATAGAGACCCGCTCGATCAAATTGAACCATTCCTCCTTTGACCAGTGGCTTCAAAGGTCCGGTTTTGATCTCGTCCTTTTCGACCGGTTCATAACGGAAGAACAATTCAGCTGGAGGGTCCGCGAGCAACTCCCGGAC
>JAWWDW010000181.1:0-4843 GCA_033719735.1 Robiginitalea sp.
ATAGCCGGCCGAAAACCAGGTTTCCCCCCTGAAATGCACCTGAATGGACAGGCCCGGTACCCGCCCTTCCGTTACCAGGGCGCTGAGCAGCGCATCTGCTTCTTTAAAGCCCCTGGGAACCCCCGAATGTCTTCGGGTAGTACCACCGGAGCGCCAAGAGCGGAACGGGTTCCAGTTCCATCCCATATCAATCGACAAAAATGAGCCTGCCGCGAAAGGTCTCCTCCACATCTACTTCCTGCGGTCGGTTAAAACTCAACACATCCCCATACCCCTGGATGATCCCTGAAATACGCCGGGTTGGGTTGATCAGGATTTCATTGCTCCCCCGGTGGTTCAGCTGTACCGTTTCTGCAATGAGGTCCCCGGCTTCGATACGCGAATCCCCCGCGGCCACCGTGACCGAAAGGGTACCCGTCTGTCCCTGCAGCCTGAAATAGGCGATCCCGTTCGCTACCACGGATACCCGGTCCGTATCCAATTCCAGCTCAAAAGACCCGTCCGTGGTCCCTGTCTCCGGGTTATTGAAGCTTTCTGACACCAGGCTGAGCGCTGTAAATGGAAGGACACCTTCACTTTGAATGGGCCATCCCGTGCTGCTGCGAAGGACCTGTAGGTCGGGGGTGGTCACGTAAAAGGTCGTACGCCCGTAGGCCCTGAAAAGATTGCAGTTGTTCTGATCCCTCAGTTCCAGGGTACCCTCCTCCACCATGGCCGTAACATCCGACCTGAGATTTGCTCCGGTTTCCAACACCACCCGTTGCTCTGTTCCGTAGCGCAATACGAGCCGTACATTCTCAAACACCGTGATATTCTGAAATGCCGGCAGGGCCAGTTCCTCCCGGACGATATCCCCGGAGGCCTGGATACAGTCCGGGGCGTTTTTGCCGCAACCGGCCAGCACCAGAAGGGAGCACCATAACCTTATCGCTGCTTTTTTCATCTGATCATCTTTACAATCGTATGCCGACCCCAAATTCTATAGCCTCGGCCTTGGCCCCATGGGATTTCAGGCTGATGGCTCCAAACCACTTCTCCCCAAAGTACCGCTTGATCCCTACCCGGTTATAGACCCTTCCTTCAAAATCGAAGGGATAATACACATAGTACCCCAACTGGGCAAGCACACTGAGGCGGTTGATAAAGAGTTCATGCCCCACCATAAGCCCAACCCTTTTAAAGTCCGCATCCGGGGCCACATTCAGCTCTGGAAAGGAATTGGACTGGAAGCGGATCAGTTCCTTTAGGAAATTGGAATAATACACCTCGGCCCCCACATGGATCGCACTCAGTTGCCCGAGCCGCTTGTCCGCATATGCCGAAAGGATGTAAAACGGGAACTGCCCGGAGCCCACCACATCGCTTTCATTGATCCCGGAACGGAATACCAAATTAAGCCTGACCCCTTCCTTAACAGGCGTACGGGGCCAGCGCTTGTAGGGGTGTCCCCCGGCCGGGGCCGCATCCAGTTCATACACCAGGCCGGCGGTCAGCCCCAGGGTGTTGGTAGAGGTGTTGGGGGCCCGGACGTTCGCATTGGAATAATGTACCAGCGTGATTCCCGCCTTCAGCCCGAGGCGGTTCCAGATGCGTTCCCGGTGGTACTGGAACATCAGGTAGGTAGAACTCATCAGGTGGCTGCCATAGGCGTTGTTCCTGAAATTGTCCCGGAAATCATAGGGATTGGTGTTATAGGCGATCCCCTGTCCGATACGAAGCTGCAGCCGCCGCTGCCAGAAGTAAAAGTTGTAATGAAGGTATACTCCCAGGTTGTCCCCCAGGGTCCGGGTTCCCATGTGCTGGTAGATGAGGGAAATCCCCTGGTCCGGGTACCCATAGCGCTCTTCCCAGGCCTCCTGCCCAAAGGTCTTGCGGTTCAGGGCGAGGATAAAACCGGCAGGATGGGCGCGGATCAGGTGGGAGATATCCGGGTTGTGCAGCAGGATGGAACCGCAAAAGGGGTTCACGTCCACATTCCGGTCCGGCCGGGGTTCCTGTCCCAGGAGCACGGGTACCCAGCACAGGAAGCAAAGGATGAAGCAGAACCCTTTTTTCATCGCGGGTAAAGGTAGGATATTTGCAGCACAGTCGGCCTCGCGGACACGGCCGTCCCTAGAAGACCGCTTCTGCGATGGCCCGGATGTTATCTGATTTTCCCATGGAATAGAAATGGAGGACCGGGACCCCGGCCGCCTTGAGCTCCCTGGACTGTTCGATGGCCCATTCGATCCCAACCTGTCGCACTTCACGGTTGTCTCTGCAGGCCAGCACGGCCTCGATCAGGTCCTCCGGAAGGTCGGTACGGAAAACCTGGGGAAGCAGTTGCAGGTGTTTCTTGACCGCAATGGGCTTGATGCCCGGGATGATTGGGACGTCTATGCCGATCTCCCTGGCCTGCCGGACGAAATCGAAATACTTCTGGTTGTCGAAAAACATCTGTGTAACCACATAGTCCGCCCCGAGGTCTACCTTGTGCTTCAGCCATTTCAGGTCGGTCTTCAGGGAGGGTGCCTCCATGTGCTTTTCCGGGTACCCGGCCACCCCGATACAGAAATCGGGGCACTGGTCGGTTTCCACTACTTCGTGCAGGTAGACCCCCTTGTTGAGGTCCCCGATTTGCCGGACCAGCTGGGAAGAGTAGGTATGCTCTCCCTCGGTAGGGGAAAAATATTTTTCCCCCTTCATGGCATCGCCCCTGAGCGCCATTACGTTGTCGATGCCGAGGTACTGACAATCTACGAGCAGGTATTCAGTTTCCTCCCGGGTAAACCCGCCGCAGAGGACATGGGGAATGGTATCCACATCGTACTTGTGCTTGATGGCCGCACAGATCCCCAGGGTTCCCGGCCGCATCCGCGTTCGCTTTTTATCGAGCAGGCCATCCCGGTCGATGTACACGTATTCCTCCCTGGAAGTCGTCACATCGATAAACGGAGGATTGAACTCCATCAGCGGGTCGATGTTGCGGTACAGCTCTTCAATGCTCCTTCCCTTCACCGGGGGGATCACTTCAAAGGAAAACAGGGTTTCTGCAGCCCTGTCGATATGTTCGGTCACTTTCATGGATACAATATTAAGGCACTTACGTCGCACCTTGGAATTTGAATTTGGAATTCGTCATTCAACGGACAGGTTCGGCCCCAGCCATTTTTCCGCCTCCGAAACGGGAATCCCCCTCCTTTTGGCATAATCCTCAAGCTGGTCCTGCCGGATCTTGCCCAGCCCGAAGTACCTGGCCTTTGGGTGGGCGAAATAATACCCGCTCACACTGGCCGTTGGCCACATCGCCAGGCTTTCGGTCAGCCGCACCCCAATCCGGTCTTCCACGTCCAGGAGTTCCCAAATGGTCTGTTTCTCCAGGTGGTCCGGACAGGCCGGATATCCCGGGGCGGGACGGATGCCCTTGTAGGCTTCCCGGATCAGGGACTCATTGTCCAGTTGTTCCCCCGGGGCATACCCCCAGTACCGAACGCGGATCTCCCGGTGCAGGTACTCTGCAAAGGCCTCAGCCAACCGGTCTGCCAGGGCCTTGACCATGATACTCCCGTAATCGTCCAGCTTGCCCGCGTACTCCGCTGCCAGCTGGTCAGTTCCCAGGCCTGCCGTAACGCAAAAGCACCCGATGTAATCCTGAAGGCCCGTTGCGGCAGGGGCGATGAAATCCGCCAGGGCCAGGTTGGGTACCCCTTCCCGTTTGCGGCCCTGTTGCCGCAGTGTTAGGAAGGTATGGGTTTCACCCTCCGAGGTCCTGACCTGGATATCATCCCCTTTGGCATTGGCACGGAACAGGCCGTAAACTCCTTTGGCCGACAACTGTTTTTTTCGGGTGATGTCCCTGAGCATCTTCCGGGCGTCCCGGTACAGGGACCTGGCCTGTTCCCCCACCAGCGCATCTTCAAGGATGTCGGGAAATTTGCCGTGCAGGTCCCAGGCCCGGAAAAACGGCGACCAGTCGATAAAAGGCTCCAGTTTTCGCAAGTCCACAAGGCCTGTTTCCTGAACGCCCAACTGCCTGGGCACGGTGATGTCCTCCTGCCTCCATTCGATTTTCAGGCGGTTTGCCCGGGCTTCCTCCAGGCTCAAATAGGATTTCTTTCGCCCCCTGGAGAGGAATTTATCCCGAAAGGACTCGTAATCCAGTTTTACGGATTTCTTGTAGGCCGCCGAGCGCTCCTCCTGCAAGAGGTCCCCGACCACGGCGACGGCCCTGCTGGCATCGTTTACATGGACCACTGCAGCGCTGTACTGGGGGTCGATTTTCACCGCGGTGTGCGCCTTGCTGGTAGTGGCCCCGCCAATGAGCAACGGGATCCGGAATCCCTGGCGCTCCATCTCCCTGGCGAGGAAGACCATTTCGTCCAGGGAAGGGGTAATCAGCCCGCTCAGCCCGATGATATCCACCTGTTCCCGTTTTGCGGCCTCGATGACCTTCTCCGGGGGCACCATGACCCCCAGGTCCACAATTTCATAATTGTTGCAGGCGAGCACGACACTCACAATATTCTTTCCAATATCGTGGACGTCCCCCTTTACCGTGGCCATCAGGATTTTCCCGGCGGGCCTCATGTCGCTTACGGCTGCGTTCTCCTCTTCGATAAATGGCGTCAGGTAGGCCACGGCCTTTTTCATGACCCGGGCAGATTTCACGACCTGGGGCAGGAACATCTTCCCGCTTCCAAACAGGTCCCCCACCACGTTCATGCCCTGCATCAGGGGGCCTTCAATCACCTCGATGGTCCGCTGACTTTCCTTCCGGGCTTCTTCCACATCTGCTTCGATGTACTGATCGATCCCCTTTACCAGGGCCCTGGTGATCCGGTCCTGTAGGGGAAGCTCCCTCCAG
>JAWWDW010000182.1:0-4819 GCA_033719735.1 Robiginitalea sp.
GAAATCCTTTCCGGATTTACAGCCAACCTTCGAGGAGATAGAAAGGTTGGGGCTGGAGCTTCCCACCTATCAGATCAACCACCTCTGCAAATTCAGCCATGGCTTCCTGCTCTTTATCACCTATGAACAGGTGCCGGATGCTCACGACATTTTTAAACGGTTTACCGCGGTATTCGAACAAACCTATACCCGCTTCCTGGACCTCAAGAACATGGAAGCCCAGGCCCGGGAATCCAAAATCGAAACCGCCCTGGAACGCGTCAGGGCCCGGGCCCTGGCCATGCAGGAGCCCGAGGAATTGAAGGATGTGTCCCGGGTGATGCGGCAGGAGATGGGGCTGCTGGGCGTGGAGGAACTGGAGACTTCCAGTATCTACATCCACGATCCCGAGGCAGGAAAAACCGAATGCTGGTATGCCATCAAAGACATCCGGGAAGCGGAAAAGGTCACGGTAGCAGACCATTTTGAGCTGGACCTGAAGGAAACCTGGGTCGGACGGGAAATGCTGAAATTTTATGGCTCGGGTGAGGATCAGGTTTCCATTGTAATGAAGGGGGCCCAGCGGAAGGAATGGATCGACTACTGCGAGGCGCATTCCAAAGCCTTACAGGGATATTATGGGGAAGTGATCCCGGAGCGGACCTACCATTTATACAAATTCTCCCACGGGGCCATAGGGGCCGCCACCCCGGGGGAACTGTCTGAGGAAAGCTGGAGTTTGCTGAAAAGGGCCGCCTCCGTCTTCTCCCTGGCCTATTCCCGTTTCCGGGACCTCACCCAGGCACGCATCGACCTGCAGAGGTTGAAGGAGGAGAAAAAACGGGCGGAAGATGCCCTGAAGGAACTGCAGCTGACGCAGCAGCAGCTGGTTCACGCTGAAAAAATGGCCTCTCTTGGGGAACTCACCGCCGGGATCGCCCATGAGATCCAGAACCCTCTGAACTTTGTGAACAACTTCTCAGACGTGAGCCGGGAACTCCTGGAGGAATTGCTGGAGGAAATGAAAAAAGGGGATGCGGAAGAAGTGGAGGCCATCACGCGGGATGTCATCCAAAATTTGGAGAAGATCGTCCACCACGGAAAACGGGCAGACAGCATCGTAAAAGGGATGCTCCAACACAGCCGCAGCGGGGACGGCAAAAAGGAACCCGCGGATCTTAACGCCCTGGCAGACGAATACTTACGCCTTGCCTACCATGGCCTTCGGGCGAAGGACAAGTCCTTTAATGCCACCATGGAAACGAACTTTGAATCTAACCTGCCCGAGGTAAACATCGTTCCCCAGGACATCGGCAGGGTGCTGCTGAACCTCATCACCAATGCCTTTCATGCGGTAAACGAACGGAAGTCATCGTCCCAGGAAGGCTATCTTCCCACAGTTTGGGTACAAACCCGCAAAACCGAAAATGGTGTGGAAATTTCAGTCCGGGATAACGGTGGGGGTATCCCAGAGTCCATCCGTGACAAGATCTTCCAGCCCTTCTTTACCACCAAACCTACCGGGGAAGGCACCGGGCTGGGGCTTTCCATGAGTTACGATATCGTGACCAAGGGGCATGGGGGGCAATTGACCGTGAAATCCAAAACAGGTGAGGGGACTGAATTTTTAATTACTTTATCTGTATGAATCCAAGGTTTACAGGATTACTCATCTTTATACTTCTGTCTCACTGGGGATTCGGACAAAACCCCTTTAGCAGGGTGAACCATTACGAGGAGCTGAATGGGATGGTCATCACCGACCTGCTTGCGGACCGAAACGGGGAGATCTGGATCACGACCTTCAGTGGGCTGCTCACCTTTGATGGTTATGACTTTCGGAATTATTATCCGGATACCAGGGACTCCACCACCATTGACGACCTTTTGCTGTACCAACTCATGGAGGACACCCGGGGAGACATCTGGATCGGCAGTATGAACCAGATCTACCGGCACCATCCGGAAACCGGGATCTTTAGGAACTACCCCCTGCAGGCGTATGTGGAATATCCCGCGGATGCCCAACCCATGATCTGGAATATCGCGAAAGATCATAAGGGCACCCTGTATTTTGGGATCGTCTCCGGAACCGGATATCATGAATACCCCGGACTGCTCCGCTATATGGAATCCGAGGATACCTTTGAATTGGTCAACCTGCCCAACGGGGAACCCGTTCAGAACGTCTATATGCTGGAGGGCAATGACAGGGGCCAGATTGCGGTTGCCTGCAATCAGGGATTTTTGATCATCGACCCTGATGGGGGAATGGAATTCCGGACCTACGATCAACTTCGAAAATACGACTGGCTGGACGGGGAAGGCCTGCAAAACATGGTCTGGGATGATCAGGGCAACATATGGATTGTGACCAACCGCTGGCGGTTGGGCAGAATCGACCTGTCCGCGGATACCATAGAATTTTGGCCTTTCGAAAGACCCTTCAGCGGTATCGATGACGGATCGGTGCAGATAGGTTTCGACAACAGGCGCCTGTGGATCAGCCACAGGGACGGTATCGAATTATTCGACATCCAAACCCGCCGGTTCGATACCCCAAAAAACATGCTCTTAAGGCCTTTTTTCTCATTCCTCAGAGATGGGATGGACAATATCTGGTTGGGGACCGGGGCGTTTGGCCTGTACTGTATCCCACCCAAACAATCCCTGACG
Organism: Robiginitalea sp.; assembly: GCA_033719735.1. Classification (GTDB taxonomy): domain Bacteria; phylum Bacteroidota; class Bacteroidia; order Flavobacteriales; family Flavobacteriaceae; genus Robiginitalea. The sequence continues at coordinate 2,656 of JAWWDW010000182.1, forward strand.
TCCTATCTGCATAATCCCGACGACCCCAATTCCGTGACCGAGGGGTGGGTGAGCAATCCCTTCGAAGACGAGGAAGGGAACATCTGGTTCCCCACCTATAACTGGGCCGGGGATGAAGGGCTTAACAAAGTAAACCCCAACACGGGCACTATTGAAAAGTTCCTGTTCCGGGACATCCTGCCCCAGTTCAACCGGTTGCAGATGATCAACGCCTATGACGAGGGTCGGCTGCTCTTCAGATCCGGCAACAAACTGTACGGGTATGATGTGAATTCCGGGCAGGTCCTGGAGCCGGGAATCCTGAGTGATTCAGAAAACGTGGAGCTTTTGAACTATGTATACCGCGATTCAGAGGACGACCTTTGGATCTGCACCATGTCCGGGTTATACCGGCAATCCGGGGAGAAATACAGCCTGTACAATTTAAACCAGGGTGAAATGGGGCAGGTGGTCAGCAACGAGGTGCTGCAGGTAATGGAGAGCAATCGGGGCGGGCTTTGGGTGCAGACCAATGAGGGATTGTTCTTCCTGGACAAAGAGACCGATGTCCTCGAGCGGCATGGGTACGACCCCAACAAGGGCCCGGTATTTTCATCCCAGGATATCAATTCCCTCCTTGAGGATGCGGATGGCTACCTTTGGGTGGGTACCTGGCAGGGCGGGCTAAACAGATATGATCCGGAAACGAAGGAGATCGTCTATTACGGTATCGAAGACGGCCTGCCCAGCCCCAGCGTACAGGGCATCCTGGAAGATACAGACAATGATGTCCTATGGCTCAGCACCTTCAGGGGGATTGCCCGGTTCGACAAGGACTCCGAAACCTTTACAAGCTATGGCAACGAGGCGGGAGCCCAAAGCCTGTACGCAGACAGATCCTCCCTGAAACTGTCCAGCGGACTTTTTGTATTCGGGGGAAGCAATGGCATAACCGTCTTTGATCCGACAAACTTCAGCGGGGACACCCAGCCTCCGATTACCCACATTACGGGAATGAAAGCTGGTGACCAGGCGGTCCCTGTTTCCGGGGACAACCGCGCTTCTTTGGACTATTCAGAGAACAACCTTTCCATCTCGTATAAAGGCATCCATTATGACAACCCGACCAAAAATCAGTTTGCGTATAAATTGGATCCGGTTGACGAAGAATGGCGCCAGGTGGGCAATTCACGCACCGCCTACTTTTACAACCTAAAACCCGGGGATTACGTGTTTTCCGTTCGAGCGGCCAGCCCAAACGCGGTTTGGAGCGAACCAAAGACCATCCGCTTCTCCATTGCCCCACCCTGGTGGATGACCTGGTGGGCCTATGCCGGATACGGACTGCTTTTTGTCTCCGGGATGCTCCTGGTGCATCGTATCCAGAAAAGCCGTACCATACAAAAGGAACGTGACCGGGCCAAAGACAAGGAACTGGCCCATGCCCGGGAAATCGAAAAGGCCTATGCGGACCTGAAGGCCGCACAGACCCAGCTGATCCATTCGGAAAAAATGGCCAGCCTTGGAGAACTGACGGCCGGGATCGCCCATGAGATCAAAAACCCGCTCAACTTCGTCAATAATTTCTCCGAAGTGAGCCGGGAGCTCCTCGAAGAAATGAAGGAAGAATTGAAGAAGGGGGATACAAGGGAAGCTTCTGAAATTGCCTCCGATGTCATCCAGAACCTGGAAAAGATCGTGCACCATGGCCAGCGGGCAGACAGCATCGTCCGGGGGATGCTGCAACACAGCCATCGTGGGGACGGCAAAAAGGAACCCACCGACCTCAACGCCCTGGCGGACGAATACCTCCGGTTGGCCTACCACGGGTTGCGAGCCAAGGACAAGTCCTTTAACGCTGCTGTGGAAACGGATTTTGACCCGGATCTGCCCGAAGTACAGGTCATTCCCCAGGACATCGGCCGGGTACTGCTGAACCTCCTCACCAATGCCTTTCACGCGGTTGGCGAACGGGCAGCAACAGAAGCGGAGGGATATCAGCCCACCATCTGGGTAACCTCCCGAAAAACTGACAAAGGCGTGGAAATCTCGGTCCGGGACAACGGGGGCGGCATCCCGGATGCCATTAAAGACAAGATCTTCCAGCCCTTCTTTACCACCAAGCCCACAGGCCAGGGTACCGGGCTGGGGCTGAGCATGGCGTATGATATTGTAACCAAGGGCC
>JAWWDW010000183.1:0-4763 GCA_033719735.1 Robiginitalea sp.
CCATTTTGGCCAGGGTGTTTGCCGTGGCGGGTGCGATCAGCATCACATCGGCCCAGAGCCCCAGTTCCACATGATTGTTCCAGTCCGTCAGTCCTTCTTCTTCCCGCACAAAGCTGTGCAGAACCTCGTTTTTGGAAAGGGTGGCCAGGGTAAGGGGAGAAACAAAATCGCCGGCACTTTCGGTCATGACGATCCGAACCTCAGCACCGGCTTTAATAAGTAAACGGGTAAGAAACGTGGTTTTGTAGGCAGCAATACCCCCGGTAATGCCCAAAAGGATACGCTTGGAGGCCAACATCTTACTCCGGGTCTTTCTCTGTATTTCGGTAGTAGATCTTATCCTCCAGCCATTCCTGAATAGCCAGGGCGTGCGGTTTGGGAAGCTTCTCGTAGAATTTGGACACCTCGATTTGTTCCTTGTTCTCGAAAACCTCTTCCAGGCTGTCGCTGTAGGTGGCGAACTCCTCCAGCTTTTCGAGCAGTTCCTTTTTGATCTCCGCGTTTATCTGGGAGGCCCGCTTGGATACGATGGAAATAGCCTCGTAGATGTTGTCGGTCTTGTCATCGAACTCATGCCGGTTGATGGTCACCGTGGTGATCGGGGCATTGGAATTTTTTAGATCGTTCATGTTCATTTTGCCAGTTTTTCAAGTTCCTGATATGCTTTTATTTCTTCCTGAAGTCGCTCGTTCAATTTTTCGGCCTCTTCCGAGAATTCGGACTCGGGAAAATTCCGGAACAGGTCGTTGTATGCGGCGAGGGCTTCTTCCAGCCGCTCCTTCCTTTTACTGAAGGTACTGTTGACAGCCAGGGTGGTTGCGGCGCTGAACCTCAGAAAATACGCCTCCTCCCGATACACGGAACCCGGGTTTTCCGAAATAAAATTATCCAGGGCCGCAATGGCTGAAAGGTTGTAATCGAGTACGTAGTATTTGCCCAACTTGACAAATTGCTTGCCAATTTCAAAGGCCTTTTTCTCCTTCTTGGTCGTCAATTCCTGGGCCATGGCATTCGCTTCTTTCTGATATTCGGAATCGGGATACGAATTGATGAAGGTTTGCAATTTGGCCAGGGCTTTATCGGTATCGGTCTGGTCCAGGGAATATCTCGGGGAGAGCAGGTAGTAGCTCTTCGCCCCCATAAAGCTGGCCTCATCCGCCCGGTCACTCCTGGGGTATGATTTTAGAAAACGCTCAAACTGGTAGCCGGCGAAATTGTAATCCCCAATCTGGTAATAGCTGTCCGCCAGAAAAAACAGGACCCGCTCCCCCTGGGGTTTCCCCACGAACTGGGGGGCAATTTGCTCAAAAATCCGGTTGGAGCGTTTGTAATCGCCCTCATCGTACAACCGCTGGGCGAATTCATACTTCTTGGACACGTTGGTTTCCTTCAGCATTTTCTGGTACTCGCTACAGGAGGACAGGAATATGCCTACGACCACCAAAGCACTAAAGCGGACTAGTCTCCAAAACATTGGGCAAAAGTAGTCATATTTCACGGAATATAAAACGGTCTTATGGCCGGAAACGTACACGAAGAAGCGCGGGCATCACCGGTTTTGGCAAACTTTAACGAAAATCCGGGGCCCGCAGCTGCCCATCCAGGTAGTCGCCTATCGCATCGGCCAGGGCCTGACTGGCCGATACCAGGGGCAGGCGGACCTGGGGAAGACAAATGCCAAGGTGGTGTAAAAGGGCCTTGATCCCCGCCGGGTTGCCCTCCCTGAAAATCAGTTCCACCAAAGGTTCCATCCGACGGTGCAAGTCCCATGCTTCCCCTTCCCGTCCCTTTCGGGCCAGGCCGATCATGTCCGAGAACATCCCCGGGATCCCCGGCCCGAGTACAGAGATTACCCCGGCCCCTCCTTCAAGGACCGTGGGCACGGCCGTGATATCATCCCCCGAGATCACCAGGAAATCTTCCGGCGCCTCCCTCAGCAGGGTTTTCACCTGATCCATATCGCCGCTTGCTTCCTTGACGCCCAGGATATTGCTGCATTCCAACGCCAGCCGGACCACCGTCCCTGGAAGCATATTGCTCCCCGTACGGCCGGGGACGTTGTAGAGGATAAGCGGAAGCGGACTGCTTTCGGAAAGGTTTTGAAAATGCCTGAAAATCCCTTCCTGGGTAGGACGGTTGTAATAGGGGGAAACCGAAAGGACTGCCTGGTATCCCTTAAGGTCAGTCTGCTGCAGCTGCTCAGCCACCGCCCGTGTATTGTTTCCTCCGATCCCCGCCACCAATGGCAGGCGGCCGCGGTTTACCTCCCGTACAAAATGCAGAAGATCCTGTTTTTCATCCCCGCTCAGGGTGGCCGACTCTGCGGTGGTCCCATTGACCACAAGGTACTCCACCCCTCCCTGGATTACGTGCTCCACCAGACGCTCAAAGGCATCCAGATCCGGGTTCAATTCCGCCGTAAAAGGGGTGATCAGCGCGACACCCGTACCGAAAAAAACCTCTTTCATGTCAGTTGCTTCAGCAGTATCAAGTATTTTTTCAACTCCGCTTTGAAGGTCTCAAAGTCCGTCAACGGACTTTGGAGGATCAAATCGTTGTATACCGGATCTACCCCTGGAAACCCAATGCGGAGGGCTGCCCTGGTCCGGATGCTCATCAGTTGGGTCAACAATCTTGGCTGGTCAAAGTAATTGATCAACAAATCGTAATCCCTGCTGAGAAATTCAAGGGCATAGCTGTTTTCAATAACCCCTTTCCAGCCGAGGTCTTTGTCCGAAAAAACCGGGGTGGCATAGGGGGAATTCTTGTCGTAATATTCCCGGTATCCGATGATTTTAATGGCATTTGGCTTCAAGCCAAGGCTTTCCACCAATTCGTAGAACCGCTCCTCCCGATCGAATTTTTCCAGGTCCGCGATGATCCCAACCGAATGGATGCCGGGTTTGCGGTCCACCGGTGCAGGAAATACTTTTAATTCCCGCTCCAGGTATTTAATACCGGATTTGTATTTAAATTTGTCTTTGAGCCCCTTAAACAGCATTGGTATAAGGTTTGGCACAAAGGTAATTGAATTCCCTGCAACCGGTTTACAAACATATAGGGTATGCGTAAATTATACATTCAACTTTTTGTTGTATCCATAACATTCTTGGGCGTTTCCGCCTGCCGGCAGCAGCAAATGCACCTGAGTGAGATCGCAACCAGCCAGATCCCCATCGACAGCACGCTGGGTGAAGTGGATTCCCTGGAAGCATACATCGCTCCCTACCGGGAGCATGTAAACAAAGTCCTGAATGCGCCCCTTTGTTATGCCCCCGAAACCCTTTCAAAAACAGATGGAACCCGCAATAGCTCCATGGGGAACCTCATGGCAGACATACTGCTTCAGCAAGCCGACAAGGTGCTCAGGATGCGGGAAAACATCCCCGTGGATGTGGCCATCATGAATCACGGGGGGATCCGTACCGCTATCTCAAGGGGGCCTGTGTCCGAACGGACGGCCTACGAGGTCATGCCCTTTGAAAATGGGCTTGTGGTGGCAGCGATGAAAGGCCCGTCTGTTGAAAAAATGGTGGAGTTCCTTCGCAAAGCGGAAGTTCCGCATCCGATCTCGGGAATGAAAATCCGCCTGGATGAAGAAGGGAACCTGCAATCCCTGCGCATTCAGGGTAAACCATTGGACCCGGACCGCACATACTACGTGGCTACCTCCGATTATTTGATCGGCGGGGGAGACGGAATGACCTTCTTTCAGCAGCACGAGGCCCTTTATAAAACCGATTACAAGATCCGAAACGCCATGGTGGACTATTTCAAGGAAATAGATACACTGAGGTCCCAGGTGGACGATCGGTTCATACAAAATTGAGAGACCATGAAACGAAGATCCTTCGTAAAAACCTCCGCCCTGGGCGGGACCGCTCTGGGCCTGGGTGGCCTTGGGCTGCAGGCTTGTAGCGAGGACCGCAAAAAGCACCTGACCATCCTGCACACCAACGATGTGCACAGCCATATCGATCCGTTCCCGGCGGGCCACCACCGGTTCCCCAACCTAGGCGGGGTCTCCCGTAGGGCTTCCCTCATTGAGGCGATCCGTCGTGAGAACCCCAACACCCTGCTCCTGGATGCCGGGGATATCTTCCAGGGAACCCCGTATTTCAACTTTTACGGGGGGGAACTCGAGTTCAGGCTGATGAGTAAAATGGGGTATCAGGCCTCCACCCTGGGAAACCACGATTTTGACAACGGGCTGGACGGGTTGCTCGCCCAGCTGCCGAATGCTGAATTCTCCTTTGTCAACGCCAATTACGATTTCACCAACACGGTGCTGGACGGGTATATCAAGCCTTATGAGGTCTATGTAATCGACGGCATCCGGGTCGGGGTCTTCGGCCTGGGGATCGAACTCAAGGGACTGGTCCTGGAGGAACTTTACGGGGAAACCGTCTATCTGGACCCGGTGGAAATCGGCCAGGATATGGCCCGTACCCTCAGGGAAAGGGAGCATTGCGATCTGGTTATTTGCCTCTCGCACCTGGGACATGCCTACTCAGACCCCAACCGCATGAGCGATCAGGTCCTTGCAGCCGGCACCGATCGGATTGACCTGATTATCGGTGGGCATACCCATACCTTCATGGAAAAGGCGGAAGTCGCCACCAACCGGGCCGGGCAGCCTGTCCTAATTCAACAGGTGGGCTGTTATGGGGTACATCTGGGTCGGGTGGATTTTTATTTTGATCCCGACGGCAGCAGGGGTTCAGAGAGTGTTTCCATCAGCGTCTAACAACACCTGCAGCAGG
>JAWWDW010000184.1:0-4739 GCA_033719735.1 Robiginitalea sp.
ATCAGGTATTTGATGATGGTGATGATATCGTCCTTGGTCAGCACCTGCTTGTCCATGCCGATATCCAGCCCCAGCTTCTTGTTCATCCGGTAGCGGCCCACCTCCCCGAGGTTGTAGCGCTGGTCCGAAAAGAACAGCTTGTCTATAATGCCCCTTGCCGTTTCTTCATCCGGCGGTTCTGCATTCCTGAGTTGGCGGTAGATATGTTCCACCGCTTCCTTCTCCGAGTTGGTCGGGTCCTTCTGGAGGGTGTTATAAATGATGGCGTAATCGCTCTGGGCATTGTTTTCCTTGTGCAGCAGGATGGTTTTCACATCCGTTTCCAGGATCATGTCAACGTGATCCTTTTCCAGGACGGTGTCCCGGTCCAGCACGATCTCATTCCGTTCAATGGATACCACCTCGCCCGTGTCCTCATCCACGAAATCCTCGTGCCAGGTTTTCAAAACCCGGGCGGCGAGCTTCCTGCCAAGGACCTTTTTAAGGCCGGTTTTAGTGACCTTGATCTCCTCGGACAGGTCGAAGATCTCGAGGATATCCTTGTCCCTTTCAAAGCCGATGGCCCGGAACAGGGTCGTTACGGGTAATTTTTTCTTCCGGTCGATGTAAGCGTACATCACAGAGTTGATGTCCGTGGCAAATTCGATCCAGGAACCTTTGAACGGGATCACCCGTGCAGAGTAGAGTTTGGTACCGTTGGCGTGGAAGGACTGGCCAAAGAATACTCCGGGCGACCTGTGCAGCTGGGAAACCACCACACGCTCTGCTCCGTTGATCACGAAGGTACCACTGGGCGTCATGTAAGGGATGGTCCCCAGGTAGACATCCTGCACAATGGTTTCAAAATCCTCGTGCTCCGGATCGGTGCAATAGAGTTTCAGGCGTGCTTTCAGCGGTACGCTGTAGGTGAGCCCGCGCTCGATACATTCCTGTATGCTGTAGCGGGGCGGGTCTATGAAGTAGTCCAGGAACTCCAGTACAAACTGGTTCCGCGTATCGGTGATGGGGAAGTTCTCCATGAAGGTCTTGTACAAACCTTCGTTCTCCCTTTCGTCAGATTTGGTTTCAAGCTGGAAAAAGTCTTGAAAGGATTTAATCTGAATGTCCAAGAAATCCGGGTATTCCGGTGTGTTCTTAGCGGTGGCAAAGCTTATTCTTTCAGTCTGTGGTGTGAACATCTATGGACAAGAATTTAGATCGTGAATACTGGGTGGGCCGTATATACCTTTATATACATAGTAAAAAAGGGTTTAGGTCTAGCCGCCCGAAGGCAGGAAGACCTAAACCTAAACCATATGGTTAAAGCGCTTATTTAAGCTCAACTTCAGCTCCTGCTTCTTCCAATGATTTTTTGATTCCTTCAGCTTCATCTTTAGAAACTCCTTCCTTAACGGCTTTAGGAGCGCTATCGACGATTTCTTTAGCATCTTTCAGTCCGAGTCCTGTCAGTTCCTTAACCAGTTTTACAACGGCCAGTTTGGAACCTCCCGGAGCGGTGAGGATCACATCAAATTCAGTTTGCTCCTCTGCAGCTTCTGCTTCACCTCCGGCGGCAGCGCCTCCGGCAACGGCTACAGCAGCAGCGGCAGGCTCGATGCCGTACTCTTCCTTCAGGATATCAGCCAACTCATTTACCTCCTTTACGGTAAGGTTGACCAGCTGTTCTGCGAATTCTTTTAAATCTGCCATTTTTCTATCGTTTTAAAAATCGAATTAAAATTTATACTTAGGTTTTAGTGCGTACACAATTATTTTTCGGAAAGGGTCTTGAGGATTCCCGCCAGCTTGCCGCCTCCGGATTTCAGGCCGGAAATAACATTCTTGGCAGGGGACTGCAACAGACCGATGATATCCCCGATAACCTCTTCCTTGGACTTGATACTCACCAGGGCGTCCAGTTTGTCGTCCCCGATGTAGATTGCCTCCTCGATAAAGGCACCTTTCAGCAAAGGCCGATCCGTCTTCTTGCGGAAGGTTTTGATCAGCTTTGCAGGTGCATTTCCGGTTTCGGAGAGCATAAGGGAGGTGTTTCCCTTCAGGACCTCGGGCAGTTCCCCGAATTCCCTTTCGGAAGCCTCCATAGCCTTGGACAGCAGTGTGTTTTTTACGACTGCCAGCTTGATGTTTGCTTTAAAGCAAGCCCGGCGGAGGGCAGAAGTCGTTCCGGCATCCAACCCGGATATATCCGTGAGATAGATCGTTGGGTTATCTGCGAGCTGGGACTTCAGGTCCTCAATTACCGCTGCTTTTTCTTCTCTGGTCATTTTCCCTGTTTTTAATTAGACCGCTTTGGGATCTAGTTGAACACTCGGACTCATGGTGCTGGACATGTAGATACTCTTCATGTACACGCCCTTGGCAGCCGCCGGTTTCATCTTCACCAGGGTGTCGATCAGTTCCTTGGCGTTTCCGGCAAGCTTCTCAGCCGGGAAAGAAACCTTCCCTATGGCTGCATGCACGATACCGGTCTTATCCACCCTGAAATCAATCTTACCTGCCTTAACATCCGCTACCGCCTTGGCCACATCCATGGTCACCGTACCGGTCTTGGGGTTGGGCATCAGGCCACGGGGCCCCAGGATCCGACCGAGCGGTCCCAGTTTTCCCATAACACTGGGCATGGTGATGATCACATCCACATCTGTCCATCCCCCCTTGATCTTATCGAGGTACTCGTCCAGGCCCACGTAATCGGCTCCGGCTTCTTTGGCCTCATCTTCCTTATCAGGCGTTACCAGGGCGAGGACTTTTACATCCTTACCGGTTCCGTGAGGCAGGGTCACCACCCCGCGTACCATTTGGTTTGCCTTACGGGGATCCACCCCGAGGCGTACCGCCAGGTCCACAGAAGCGTCAAACTTAACGTTGGTAACCTCTTTGATGAGTTCGGAAGCCTCCTGAAGGGAATAGAGCTTGTCGCGGTCAATTTTGGCGCGCGCCTCTTTTTGCTTCTTTGATAATTTTGCCATCTTAAAAGTGCTTTTCAGTGATTAGAAGGGGCGCTTTCCGGAAACCCGGATACCCATGGAACGTGCCGTTCCGGCAACCATGCTCATAGCAGACTCAGTGGTAAAGGCATTCAGGTCCACCATCTTGTCTTCTGCGATGGTGCGGATCTGATCCCAGGTAACACTTCCTGATTTCGCACGGTTCGGTTCTCCGGACCCTTTCTTGATTTTTGCCGCTTCCAATAGCTGAACTGCCGCTGGTGGTGTTTTGACGACAAAGTCAAATGACTTGTCGCCATACACGGTGATAACAACTGGCAGGACCTTGCCCTGCTTGTCCTGCGTACGCGCATTGAACTGCTTGCAGAACTCCATGATGTTAACGCCGGCAGCACCTAAAGCGGGTCCAACCGGTGGCGACGGGTTCGCAGCACCTCCCCTGACTTGTAGCTTAACTACTTTACTTACTTCTTTAGCCATTGTTAATTTAATTTACAACTTCGACCGGCCTTCGGCCGATCCTGAAACTCCCTGCCCAATTCCCAATTCCGGGATCTGAAGCCTGGAGTATAAAAGTGAGTTAAATTGGAAGCAACGTCACTTTTAAGCGTAACAGTTTATTTTCAGACTTTTTCTACCTGCATGTAACTCAGTTCCAGCGGGGTCTTGCGTCCAAAGATCTTCACCATCACCTCCAGCTTTCGCTTCTCCTCGTTGATCTTTTCCACAGTACCGTTGAAACCATTGAACGGCCCGTCGATTACCTTTACGGTCTCCCCGATCACAAAGGGGATGGCCACCGCATCTGTGGTAACCGCCAGTTCGTCCACTTTCCCGAGCATCCGGTTTACCTCCGTCTTGCGAAGGGGTACCGGGTCCCCGCCTTTGGTCTCCCCCAAAAAGCCAATCACATTGGTGATCGAGCGGATGACGTGGATCATTTCCCCCGTCAGATGGGCCTTGACCATGATATAGCCCGGGTAATACACCCGTTCCTTGTTTATTTTCTTTCCCTTTCGGATCTGCACCACTTTCTCCGTGGGCACCAGAACTTCTTCAAGGTTGTCACCGAAACCATGGCGCTCTACTTCACTCTCTATATATCCCTTGATTTTGTTCTCCTGTCCGCTAACAGCGCGCACGACATACCACTTCTTCTCCAATTCTTCCGCCATAGCTCCCCTTATCCGATTAATGCGTTAAAGTACAGCTGAATGAGTTTGGCAAACAAAGAATCCACACCCCAGGTGGCCAGGGCAAACAGGATTGAAAAAACAGCCACGATTACCATCAGGTTCGAGGACTCCGCCCGTGAAGGCAGGGTCACGTGGTTCTTGAGTTCATCGTAGGATTCCTTGATGTATGTTAACATGTTTCGCTGCTATTTTTTAAGAAGGTGCAGTCTGCATTACCTGCAGAATCACTTCCCGAAATTCCTGCACGGGAGGAGAGACTCGAACTCCCGACACCTGGTTTTGGAGACCAGTGCTCTACCAACTGAGCTACACCCGTATTTACAGTGAAAGGGTGCCCTCCCGATACGGATCAGGACGGGACCCTTCACTGTTTTTTAAATCCTCGCTTGAGGCTTAATCAAGAATCTTGGTTACCTGGCCGGCTCCAACAGTCCGTCCACCTTCACGGATCGCGAAGCGCAGACCCACGTTGAGGGCGATCGGCTGGATCAGGTCAACAGTAATGGTCAGGTTGTCCCCTGGCATTACCATTTCAACACCATCCGGCAGGACGATTGTTCCGGTCACGTCAGTAGTACGTACGTAGAACTGAGGA
>JAWWDW010000185.1:0-4738 GCA_033719735.1 Robiginitalea sp.
GAAAGCCAGTTTGTCCCCTTTTTCACTCCAGTAGGGACTGTAATCTCCCTTGGGGTGCATGCTCACATTTACGGGTTTTTGGCTGTTGTCTGCCGCATGAATGTAGATTTCGCTGTTGAAGTTCAAATCGCTCAGGGAATAGGCCAACCAGCGGCTGTCCGGGCTCCATGCAATCCCCGAAGGGGTCGCCCAGCCATCGAGCAGGGTCTTTCGGTTGGACAATTTCCCTTTTTCGTCAACATCGGCCACCAGCAGCTGGCCCCTGCCTACCCGATAGGCGACTTTTTTGCCGTCGGGGGAAACCTTCAGGCTCATCTCGTGGCCTTTCGAATCCGTAACCTTCTCCACGCTCACCTTGAGGGTCTTAAAGAGGGCCGTTTTATTGGGGTCCCCGGACCTTGCCATGTAAATGTCCTTATTGCCGTCCCGGTCCGAAATAAACAAAAGGGTGGAGTCGTTGAGCCACTGGGGGTCCTGGTCCCTGTAGGGGTGGTTGCTGAGGTTCACACTTCGTTTTTTCTCCTCGTCATTCTCCCTGACAAAGATCTCCCCCCGGATCTCCATGGCGATGTATTTCCCATTGGGAGAGATGGCGTATTGATCAATCCCGTTGGTGAACGTCTTGCGCTCTGCGGGGTCAAAGCGGTAATCGGTGCGTAGGTCCACCTGGATCATTTTGGGTTGCTGGCCTTCCTGCATGCTGTAAATCCCGGTCTTTCGTTCAAAGACGTACCGGGTTGCCACTACGTCAAAGTGGCGGACGCCATCTTCGGTAAATTGGGTGACTGCCTGTAGCTCCCCGGACTTGCGCCCCTGGTCGATGCCCTGCTTTACCAAATTATACCGGCCCGAAGCGGCACTTATATAGACCAGGGTGTTGTTGTCTGCCCATCGGGGCATGTAGTCATTCACCTCATTGTCGGTAATCCGGGTATAGGCCTTGTTCTCGGTGTCGTAAAGCCAGATTTCCTTGTCGGCGGGCCCGCTGTATTGTTCCCGGGCCACCCGGCAGGAACCCCTGGTAAATGCGATATACCTCCCATCGGGAGAAAGTGCGGGCATGTTCCCAACGGCGTCGAGCAGGCGCTCCGGGGTACCTCCCCCGGGGGCGACCCGATATATTTCCGGGTCCCGTTCTACCTGACGAAAGGCCCTGCTTGTGGTGAAGAGGATCTGGTCATTCTCCCAGCTGTAGGCCATGTCCCCGGCAGAATGGTAGGTCAGTCGGTTGGGAATCCCACCACCAGCCGCTATGGCGTACACGTCATTATTGCCATACCGGCCACCGGAAAAAGCGATCCAGGCACCGTCCGGGCTCCATACCGGGTTGGCCTCATAGGCTTCGTGAATGGTCAGTCTCCTCGGGTCGGATCCATCGATTTGCATCCGCCAGATGTCCCCCTGGTAGGAAAAGGCGACCTGGCTTCCGTCCGGGCTGATGGCCGGGGTCCGCAGCAGGTCCGGGTTGTCGGATTGGGCATGGGTAAGCGAGCCTACAAAGAACAGGAGTAAGAAAACAACAGGATTTCGCATTGAGAACGGTTTTGCGTATGGGTTTGTAAAAAAAATGTTTGATGTCCACCGGGAAATTGGCTCCTTGAGGAATAAAGGGCAGGTGTTTCCGGCGCCACGTAAAAATAGGGAATTTCAGGGGAAAGCGCAGGGGGACAGTACGGTCAGGCCCCGGTCGTTTCAGGGCCTGATTTTTGCCGGGTCCCTATCGTGAAGTACAGGATGCTTCCGATGACGTTGAAAAAGAGAACCGCGAGGATCCATACCAGCTTGTCATTTCCCTTAAAGTCACTCCTAAGGATATCGATCAGGGCAATCAGGGGGAGCAGTAGCCCAATGGTGGACATTACAATGATAAAAAGGACTTCCCAGGGACCAATCAAAAGTGGATACATCTTTAGTCAAATTTAAAACACCAGAAATACCTGTCAGAAGGGTGGGCTTAAAGGTCACCTGTTCCCGCCTTGCTGGTATTTTAAAGGTACGCATTTTCCTGTAGTTAGAGGAGCCTTTTTGGTTGCGACCACTCCCTTCATGGAGTGGTTAGTCTGTCTGCAGTTGCTGCAGTAACCCATCGAGGATTTCATCGTGTTCATCCAGCAAATGGTCCCTGATGAAGATGTCGGGAATGACCCCTTGTTCCGCAGTGCTTCCATTGACCCGTATCATGCGACCCTTGGAGACCTGTACGGAAACGCCGGTTGCAGGGAGTTCATACCTGAACACGGAGGCATACAGGGACGGGTATTCCCCTGTTTCTTCCCCTACGAGGGTCCCGAAGCCGTAGTCCTGGATCTGGGCAGCGGTCACGGCAGACTGGGAGTGGGATTGGCGGTTGACCAGTACATATACGGTTCCGGAGAAACGCTTCTCTTTGGGCTGGGGTTGATATTCCTCAAAGGCATACGGATAGACTTCCCCGTTTTCATGGCTGAGGACCTGTTGCCAGATAGTCTTTGTGGTATCCCGTTGTTTCCGGGTGTCTTCCTTTAGCAATGCACTGGTCTTCAGGGTGAAGTTCGAGCACCATTTGAAGGGCCTATCGGCAAAATAGGACACCAGGTAATCGCTGAAGATATCCTCTCCCCCCTGGTTATTCCGGAGGTCCACGATTAGATTCCTGCTCTTTCGTTCCTTAATTCTGACAAAAGCGGAATCGACGAAGCCCTGGAATTGTTGCAGGTCCCCTGATAAATTACCCGGGTTCAGGTAGGCGGACGACCCGAAGAACTTCAAGGTCTGCCGGGCATTCAGGACCTCGTTTCGTTTGGCTTCATAGCCATCAACCGCACTCACTGCAGCTATATCATATAGTTTGGAGGTATCCCCGGAGCGGACTTCAACGCTAAAGCGATCCTGAGGGCCATAGACCTGCCAGTAGTATCGCGGAAAGGAATACAACTCTATTTTGACATTTTTAAAATAGGGACGCTCTGCAGATACCTGCGGATAGATCTGCTCCAGGATTTCAGCAATGGATACCCCGTTAATGCCCAGAACCTCCGAGCCGGTCTCTATGGTATCGTTCCCCGACCAGTTTTTTCGCACCAGGGGCCTGCCATCTTCAAAGGCGAGTTCCAGTGGAAAAACCCTACCCCCGCCGTATGCGTATTCCAGGTAGGACTGGCCCGGAAAACCAATTTCCGTATGCCCGTTGTCAGCCTTGGAGATCACCCTTTGAAAAATACTAATGACTTCCAGCAGGCTCAGGCTGTCCTTATCCACCGAAGCCCTGACCTTCTTGAAGTTTTGGATGAATTCGGCTTTAGGGGTGTAGGCATACAGGTTATAGTGGGCTGCTTCCAGGGAGTGCCTGAGAAAGTCGAGGTCTTCCAGGACCTGCTGCCTGGAAAACTGGTTTTGAGCCTGGACACCGTTGAGTGAAATCAGGAAAAAGACCGCGCATAGATTCCTGAACCGGGCAAATAGGTTTATAAGGGTTATTAAATGCATGTATAAAGTTTGGCCGCAAAACTAAGGGGATACCGCCTATGAATCGTCCGAATGCTTCCATTCGGACCTTTTTTTCAGGTCCCTGACGTACTGGCTGGGGGTTTTTCCAGTGGCCTTTTTGAATACCTCATTGAAGGTGGATTTGGATTTGAAACCGCATTCAAGGGCATGGCCCAGCAGGGTCAGCTTTTCCCTCCCGGGATCCTGCATGCGTTTCTTGAAGGCTTCTACCCGATACCGATTTACATATTCATAGAAGTTTTTCGAAAAACGTTGATTGATGGTTTGGGAGACCTGCCTGGGGTTTTTGTCCAGAAGCTCCGACAGTCCGGACAGGTCCAGGTCGGGATCCAGATACGGATGCTCGTTTTCCATCAGGATGGTGAGGCGTTCTGCCAGTTCAGCATCGTACTCCTGACCGGTTTTCTTCGAAGTGCTTTTCAAATCCCCGGACACGCCTGTTTGCGAGCGCAGATAGCCCTTGAAACCAATCCAGTAGGTTACCGCAGCCAGGCCGACAAAGGCAGGCAGGAAGTACGCCTCTTTCAGGGTTCCGTCAAATACGAACCGATCTACTTCGGTCAGGAGGTTCCAGCCAATCCAAAAGCCTGAATATACGATCACCGGCACTTTCAGCCAGTTCAGGGACCTTTTCTCCAGGTTGGAATACTGCTGTTTCAGCCGGGTCTGGTACTGGTAGAGGATGCGTAATGCCAGGAGGGTATAAACCGTAATGGAAAGGATACCCAACCACTGTTCGCCCAAATAGATTTTGGTGTAGGGATGGGGAGGTGACTGGTACATGCCATCTGCCCCAAGCCTGTAAAAGACGGTGCGATAAAAAACAAACTCCAGGACTACCGGTAAAAAGTGGATCGTGTCTTTTTTGGTGAACTTGAAATTGGGAACGGTGATGCTCTTTGTGTAGAAATACAGCGCAGGCCCGATCCCGTATAAAAGTTCGAGTTGCACATACCGGAATACGTGGAAAAGATCCCGGGCCTTCAACACATTTACCAGGGCGATGTTGCCGGCCATAAGGGCGAAAAAAAAGACGAGCAATGCCAGGAACAGGTTTGCCTGTTGGCGGGGGCGTTTGCGCAACAGCAGGACGCTCAGGACAATTGCCTGTAGGGCAAAAACAAAAATGATCGTGGTCAGAACGGGGTTGGGGGAGCTCATCAAAGGTCGGGATCTCGTCTCTTATCAGGTGGGGTCACGGGTATGAGGTGTTTTGTTTGGCGTACAGAAAACCAGTGGCCTAAATCGTGTC
>JAWWDW010000186.1:0-4681 GCA_033719735.1 Robiginitalea sp.
AACGATATCCCGAACGTTTCCGAGGAGGCTACCAAAGACCTGGATGAATACGGGATGATCCGAATCGGGGCTGAAGTGAAGCCGGGAGACATCCTGATCGGTAAGATTACACCGAAAGGAGACTCGGATCCGACGCCGGAGGAAAAACTCCTCAGGGCCATTTTTGGTGACAAGGCCGGAGATGTCAAGGATGCTTCCCTGAAAGCACCACCTTCCCTGAAAGGGGTGGTCATCGACAAGAAGCTCTTCTCCCGTTCCATCAAGGACAAGCGAAAGCGCAATGAGGACAAGGAAGCCATCGCCAAACTGGAGATGGAATACGAGGTTAAGTTCCAGCAACTCAAGGACGTCCTGGTAGAGAAACTCTTCCAGCTCGTCAGCGGCAAGACCTCCCAGGGCGTTTTGAACGACCTAGGGGAGGAAGTATTGCCGAAGGGTAAGAAATACACCCTGAAGATGCTGAACGCCGTGGACGATTTCGCCCACCTGGTAGGCGGCAGCTGGACCACGGACAAGAACACCAATGCGCTGGTGGCAGACCTGCTCCACAACTACAAGATCAAGCTGAACGACCTGCAGGGGAACCTCCGCAGGGACAAATTCACGATTTCTGTAGGGGACGAGCTGCCTGCCGGCATCATGAAACTCGCCAAGGTCTACATCGCCAAGAAGCGCAAGCTGAAAGTTGGGGACAAGATGGCCGGACGCCACGGGAACAAAGGGATTGTGGCCCGCATCGTACGTCAGGAAGATATGCCGTTCCTCGAGGACGGTACCCCTGTGGATATCGTGCTCAACCCGCTTGGTGTTCCCTCGCGGATGAACATCGGTCAGATCTATGAGACCGTGCTCGGATGGGCGGGCCTGAAGCTCGGCAAGAAATTCTCGACGCCGATCTTTGACGGGGCTACCCTGGACGAGATCAACGAGCTTACTGACGAAGCGGGGATCCCGAGGTTCGGACATACCTACCTCTACGACGGGGGCACCGGGGAGCGGTTCCACCAGGCGGCTACCGTGGGTGTGATCTACATGCTCAAACTCGGACACATGGTGGACGACAAGATGCATGCCCGATCCATCGGACCGTACTCGCTTATCACCCAGCAACCCCTGGGCGGTAAGGCACAGTTCGGAGGTCAGCGGTTTGGAGAAATGGAGGTTTGGGCCCTGGAGGCCTATGGAGCTTCCTCGACCCTCCGCGAGATCCTGACTGTAAAATCGGATGATGTAATCGGCCGGGCGAAGACCTATGAGACGATCGTCAAGGGCGAGAGCATGCCAGAACCCGGATTGCCGGAATCCTTCAACGTATTGATGCACGAGCTCAAGGGATTGGGTCTCGACATCCGACTGGAGGAATAAGCGTTTTTTAATACAACTAATTTTAGCAGCATACTGTAATGGCTCGACTAAAGGATAACAATCCAGTAAAAAGGTTTAACAAGATTTCCATCGGCCTGGCTTCCCCGGAAGCCATCCTGGCAGAATCCAGGGGGGAAGTCCTCAAGCCTGAAACCATCAACTACCGTACGCACAAACCGGAACGGGACGGGCTTTTCTGCGAGCGAATCTTCGGACCCGTAAAGGATTACGAATGTGCCTGCGGGAAATACAAGCGCATCCGCTATCGCGGCATCGTCTGCGACCGGTGTGGGGTGGAGGTGACCGAGAAAAAAGTGCGCCGGGACCGCGTAGGGCACATCAACCTGGTGGTACCCGTGGCCCATATCTGGTATTTCCGTTCCCTGCCGAACAAGATCGGATACTTGCTCGGGCTTCCTTCCAAGAAGCTCGACATGATCATCTACTATGAAAGGTATGTGGTCATTCAGCCGGGGATCGCCAAGGGCCCTGACGGGGAGGAACTCCAGAAAATGGACTTTTTGACCGAGGAGGAGTACCTGAACATCCTGGAAACCATCCCGCCGGAAAACCAGTACCTGGACGACAGCGACCCGAACAAGTTCATCGCCAAGATGGGCGCCGAGTGCCTGATCGACCTGCTTTCGAGAATCGATCTGAAAGAACTCTCCTTCGAGTTGCGCCACAAGGCCCACACGGAAACCTCCAAGCAACGGAAAACCGAGGCCCTCAAGCGGCTGCAGGTGGTGGAAGCCCTTCGGGAATCCCAGGAAAACCGGGAGAACCGCCCCGAGTGGATGATCATGAAGGTGATCCCTGTGATCCCGCCGGAATTGCGTCCTCTGGTACCCCTGGATGGTGGACGTTTCGCCACCTCGGACCTGAACGACCTCTATCGCAGGGTAATTATCCGTAACAACAGGTTGAAGCGCCTGATGGAGATCAAGGCCCCGGAAGTCATCCTGAGGAACGAAAAGCGGATGCTGCAGGAGGCTGTGGACTCCCTCTTTGACAATACCCGGAAGTCCTCTGCCGTGAAGACCGAATCCAACAGGCCGCTGAAATCGCTTTCCGATTCCCTCAAAGGGAAACAGGGACGTTTCCGTCAGAACCTGCTTGGAAAACGGGTGGATTATTCAGCCCGGTCGGTGATCGTGGTCGGGCCCGAAATGAAACTCTACGAGTGCGGGCTTCCCAAGGACATGGCAGCCGAACTCTACAAACCGTTCGTGATCCGCAAGCTGATTGAACGCGGTATTGTGAAGACCGTTAAATCGGCCAAGAAAATAATCGACAAGAAGGAACCCGTGGTTTGGGATATCCTGGAGAATGTGCTCAAAGGCCACCCGGTGCTGCTTAACCGGGCTCCCACCCTGCACAGGCTGGGGATCCAGGCCTTCCAGCCAAGGCTCATCGAGGGGAAGGCGATCCGTTTGCACCCCCTGGTCTGTACCGCTTTTAACGCGGATTTTGACGGGGACCAGATGGCCGTACACCTGCCCCTTGGGCCGGAAGCCATCCTGGAAGCCCAGCTCCTGATGCTGGCTTCCCACAACATCCTGAACCCGGCAAACGGCTCTCCGATTACCGTTCCTTCCCAGGACATGGTACTCGGGTTGTACTACATGACCAAGGAGCGGAAGTCTACCAAGGAATTCTCCGTTACGGGAGAGGGGCTTACTTTTTACAGCCCGGAGGAAGTAGTGATTGCCTACAACGAAAACCGGGTAGCCCTGAACGCTTCCATCAAAGTACGGGTCAAAGACCTGAATGAAGCGGGAGCGCTCGAGAACAAACTTATCGAGACCACTGTGGGACGGGTATTGTTCAACTCTGTGGTACCCGAGAAGGCCGGATTTGTCAATGCCGTCCTGAACAAGAAGTCCCTCCGGGATATCATCGGAAGGATCCTTTCCCTGACGGACGTACCGACTACCGCGGATTTCCTCGATAAGATCAAGACCATGGGATACGATTTCGCCTTTAAAGGCGGACTGTCCTTCAGCCTTGGGGATATCATCATCCCGGCGGAGAAAGAGGAGATGATCGGGGAAGCCAACGAACAGGTGGACGGCATCATGATGAATTACAACATGGGGCTCATTACCAACAACGAGCGCTACAACCAGGTGATCGATGTCTGGACATCCACCAATGCCATGCTTACCGAAATGGCCATGAAGCGGATCCGGGAGGACCAGCAGGGCTTCAATTCGGTATACATGATGCTGGATTCCGGGGCACGGGGTTCCAAGGAACAGATCCGACAGCTGACCGGGATGCGCGGGCTGATGGCCAAACCCAAGAAGTCGACCGCGGGCGGGGGAGAGATCATCGAAAACCCGATCCTTTCGAACTTTAAGGAAGGACTCTCGATCCTTGAATACTTCATCTCCACGCACGGAGCGCGGAAAGGTCTGGCGGATACGGCTTTGAAAACAGCCGATGCAGGGTACCTTACCCGCCGTTTGGTAGACGTCTCTCAGGATGTGATCATCAACCTGGAAGATTGCGGTACCTTAAGGGGTATCGAAGTGTCTCCGCTGCGCAAAAACGAAGAAATCGTGGAAACCCTCGGGGAGCGAATCCTTGGAAGGGTATCCCTCCACGATGTATACCACCCGATCACCGAAGAGCTTCTGCTGGAGGCGGGTCAGGAAATCATGGAAGAGGACATCATCCGCATCGAGAGCTCCCCTGTGGAGCAGATCGAGGTGCGTTCGCCCCTTACCTGTGAGGCAACCCATGGCATTTGTGCCAAGTGCTACGGCCGCAACCTCGCCACCAACAAAATGGTGCAGCGCGGAGAGGCTGTGGGTGTTGTCGCTGCCCAGTCCATCGGGGAGCCCGGGACCCAGCTTACGCTGCGTACCTTCCACGTGGGGGGGATTGCAGGTAACATCTCCGAGGAGAACAAACTGGAAGCCAAATTTGATGGGGTTGCAGAGATTGAAGACCTGCGCATCGTCAAAGGTGAAAATAGTGAAGGAAAGGCTGTTGACATTGTGATTTCCCGTACCTCGGAGATCAAAATCGTCGATGCCAAGACGGGGATCACCCTCAGTACCAACAATATTCCTTACGGATCCCAGCTTTTCGTCAAGAATGGCGGCAAGGTGAAGAAAGGAGATGTGATCTGTCAGTGGGATCCCTACAACGGGGTGATCGTTTCCGAATTTACCGGGGAGATCGAATACGAAAACGTGGAACAGGGGGTTACCTTCTCTGTGGAGATCGATGAACAAACCGGGTTCCAGGAAAAGGTTATCACCGAATCCAGGAACAAGAAGCTTATCCCGACCCTGCATATCAAGGA
>JAWWDW010000187.1:0-4677 GCA_033719735.1 Robiginitalea sp.
CCCGATGTCCCCCGTATGGAAGAAACCATCCGCGTCGATCACCTCGGCCGTGCGCTGGGGGTCCTTGTAATAGCCGACCATGACATTGGGACCTTTGCAGAGGATCTCCCCGTCGTTGGCGATGACCACTTCGATCCCCTCGATGATCTTGCCAACCGTGCCGATTTTCCAGCCCTGGTTCCGCTGGTCATTGACTGAAATAACAGGAGAGGTCTCCGTGAGGCCATATCCCTCCATGACGGGGATGCCGGCCGCTGCGAAGATCCGGGCAAGCCTTGGCTGCAGGGCCGCACTTCCGGAAACCATGGTTTCCAGGTTGCCCCCCAACGCCTCTTTCCATTTCGAAAAGATGAGTTTTCGTGCCAGCCCCAGCCGTTTTTCATACCACCACCCGTTGGCCCCGTAGGGTTCGTATTTCAACCCAAGTTCGACAGCCCAGAAGAACAGGGCTTTCTTAACCCCGGTCAAATCGCTTCCCTTGGTGATGATGCTGTCGTATACCTTTTCCAGAAGGCGGGGCACCACCGTCATCACATTGGGGTGTACTTCTTTGAGGTTGTCACTGATCTTGTCCAGGCCTTCCGCGAAATAAATGCTGATCCCGCAGTACTGGTAGAGATAGAGGATCATCCGTTCAAAGATGTGGCATACGGGAAGGAAACTGAGGGAGGTGCTGCCGTATTCAAACGGTACCCGCTCGTTGCTGGCCAGGACATTGGAGACGATGTTGTTATGGGTAAGCATCACCCCCTTGGGCCGGCCCGTGGTCCCGGAAGTGTAAATAAGGGTGGCCAGGTCCTCCGGTTTTACCGCCTCTTTGCGCGCTTCCACCTCTGGCTGGTTTGCATCGTCAGCCCCCAGGTCGAGGAGCTCGCTCCAGTGTTTGCATCCATCGATCCGGTCAAAACTGTAGATTTCCTTCAGGGAAGGGACGTCCTTTTTAACCGCCCGCACCTTCTCCAGGACCTCCTCACAGGAGACAAAGCAGTAGGTGGATTCAGAATGGTTCAGGATATAGGCGTAGTCCTCCTCGGAAATGGTGGGGTAGATTGGAACATTTTGTGCACCTACCTGCAGGATGCCCGTATCCATGATACTCCATTCGGTACGGTTGGTCATGGAGATCAGGGCGATTTTATCATTGGCCGCAACCCCCATTCGAAGGAGTGCCCTGCTGATGGCATTGGCCTGGTCCAGGTACTCCCCGGAAGAGACCGCCTTCCATTCACCCTGGTATTTGGTGACCATGGCCTTTTGCAGGTTGTATTTTTCCTTCTGGTATGCAGGGATATCAAAAAGTCTTGAGATGGATTGCATTTGAGTCAGTTGTTAGCGGATTGCAAAATACGAAAAGCGAAGGGTATTTTACAACAGAATTCGTAATTGTGCCCCGGTGCATTTACCAATATATCAACCAGGGGCCATTGGTAGCTGCCAGATGGAGTAGAACGTTCGAATCCTGCGTTGGGATGGCGTCGGTTGTTTTGCGCTTATTCTTTTGAGCTGCGCGGAATGTGCAGGGTTTGGGGTTACCTTGTTAAGCGGGTGGGGGAGGGGTGCCCCTGTATTAAGGAACAAATACGACCTGACCCTCACCCGGGACTACCTCCTGAGGTGTCCCTCTGGGGATCAAACCCGTAAATTAGCCTGGCTTATTTACGCAAAAACCGGTCGAAAAAGGATGCGGTGGCCTCAAAAGCCCTAAGCCAGGAATCATAGCGCAAAAACCCGTGGACCTCATCCGGAAAAACGAGGACCTCGTTATAGACTCCCAGGGTGTCCAGCTTGTTTTTCAGGTCGATGGACTGCCCGATCATCACATTGCGGTCATCATCCCCGCTTATGATCAGGACAGGGGCCTTCCAATCAGAGAGGTCTGAAACCGGGGAGGAGGCAAGGGCCTGTTCCATGAGTTCTTTGGTGATTCCCCAGCCACCCCCCGGGGAGAAGTCCCTTCCCCTCCAGGCCCAGTCGTGTACCCCGTGCAGGTCGACCCCTGCCCTGAAGAGTTCCGGGTTGCGCGCCAGTCCCATGGAGGTGAGGTAGCCCCCGTAGGACCCTCCCCAGAGCCCTATGCGTTGTGGATCTACCGATTCCAGGGATTGCAGGTATTTTCCCGCTGCTACGATATCCTGATATTCCGAAGCCCCGCGGGGACCCTGGTTTGCGGCCCTCCGGAAGGCGCGCCCATACCCGATCCCGGAACGGTAATTCACGGAAAGAACCATATACCCCTTGGAGGCAAGGTACTGGTTCATGCTGTAGGCATTGGCGTAATATCCACTGTAGTGGTATCCAGGGAGCATCTGGCGGATGGGGCCTCCATGCATGTAAACTACAGCGGGGTGGGGTTTCTTTGCCCCCGGGGGGGGCGTGAAAAGCTGTCCGTGGATCAGCTGCCCGTCCGGCGCCTTAAAAGTCACCTCTTTGGGTTTTTGCAACTGGGACCCCGGAAAGGTATCGGGAAGCGTTCCCAGGCGTACCTTCTGGTCCCCTTTTTGGATTACGGCTGCAGTCGGACGGTTATAGGTCCCCTCCCGATAGGCCACAGCTCCGCCAGCCAGGCCGGCCGCATGGGTCTGGATACCCGCCGGGCCGGTAATCCTTTCAGACCTACCCGTCGCAACATCCGTTTGCCAGATATGGCGGCGGTTGGTATCCCCACAGTTGCCGGAGGAGTACAGGATGGTTCCGTCCGGGGAGAGGCAGCTGTTTTCGGTTATGCAGGTGCCGGGGGTAAGGTCCCGAAGCCCGCTTCCGTCTGGCCGGATGGCATAGATGTGATTCCAACCCTCGTGTTCCGAATAAAAGAGGATGTGCTGCCCTGTCCACCGCAGGGGGCTGTTGGGGTAGTATTGGGCGAACCCGCCATCATCCCCAGGGGACTTCCAGATGGAGGTTGCCGTACCGTTTTTGAGGTCCCCAACCATCACTTCAAAGGGGTTTCCCCCGGTCAGGTTTCGCAATTCGTCCTTGCCCTGTCCGGGACGGCGCAGGAATGCGAGCCGGGTTCCATCCGGGGACCAGGCGGGATGCTCATCAAACCCCAGGGCGGGGGCCATCCAGCGGATCTGGTTTTCTGCCAGGCTGTAGACGCCGATATAGCTGTGGTCGCCCCGGGGGCTAACAAAGGCGATGTGCCTGCCATCCGGAGACCACCTTAGCGAACCAACGCCCCCGCGTACGGTAAATAATCGCCGGGGCTCGGGATCCGGCAGGGTTACATCCGGGATGTGATATACATTCTTGCCCTGGGTATAGAGCAGTCCCTTTCCGTCTGGTGCCAGGGTTGCCCCTGAGGCCGCCGCAAGGGTGTCGACAGTCTTGCCGGAGACATGCAACCTGAGCAGTTGTCGCACCGGGGTGGCAGGGAGGCTGGCCGGGTTTGCCGGCTCCCCGTTTCGGTTGTTCCCGTTTCCACGAACGAAGATCACGTGTTCGGCAAGCACTGCCTGAAGGGTCAGGCTCAGCCCGTCATCTGCCCTGTAATCCGTCAGTTTTACGGGTCGGATGTCGGAGATGGCGGTATGCCAGAGGTTCCGGACGCCTTTTTCATTCACCACCCAGGCCAGGTGGTTTCCGCTTTCGGAGGCTTTCAGGGATTCCGTGTAGGGGGCTTGCAGGATGGCTCCCAGTTCGAACTGGGCATATACCCGGGGTCCTGGGGCAAAAATGGCCGCAATGGTAAAGAGCATCAGGAAATCTCGCATGGGTCAGGGTTTTTGGTCGGTTTCCCTAAATGTAGCTATTTTCTCCCGTATCCGCCTACCAGGATTCCACAGGGCAGTGGGTAGGGTGGGGTGGGCGTGCCTTACAAAAGATTATCCAAGCGGAAGGGTACGGAGGTCTTTCAGGATCCCATCCCTGTACTCGATAACTGTGAGGGTTGCGATCCGGCCCCGGATACAAAACTCCTTCTGGTTCCAGGTATCCACCCACTGCTTCACCTGTTCCGCGTCTTTTGAATTGGCAATTCCCACATGGGGGATGAAATCGATGTCGAGCCGCAGGTGGGGACGGAAAAGGCCGCTGTAGAGGCGGTCGTGGAGCCGGATTACCTTGCTGTGCCCCTTCTCGGGCACCAACAACAGGTGGTAGTAGGGCAAAAAGGCGTCCTTGTTGATGGTGGCACACCTGATTTCGAACGCAATGGGGCCGAACCCCCGGCTTTGCTTTTCAGCTTCCTCCAGGAACGCCCCCGGTGGGATGCCCTCCATCGGGAATATAAAGGCGAAATGCGGTTCCACTACCCGGTAGTAGAGTTCGTCATGGCCCTTCCTGAAATCCTGGATACGGGCGTAATCCTCAGGATTCCATTCGGGATATGCTAAAACACCGAGGGCCACGATCTCCTTTTTTGATTATTTATGGGATTCAATCCACTCCCGGGCATTTACAAACGCCTGTAGCCAGGGGGATACCGCATCCTCCCTGCCAGGTTCGTACCAGGCCCAGTTCCACGGGAAGATGGATCGCTCTATGTGCGGCATGGTCACCAGGTGGCGACCGCTGTCATCGCAAAGCATGGCCGTGTTGTAGTCGCTCCCGTTCGGGTTGGCGGGGTACCCCGCATAGCCGTAGGTGGCTACGATATGATACCGGGATGCTTCATAGGGAAGGTGGAATTTGCCCTCCCCGTGGGAAATCCAGACCCCCAGGGTACTGCCTTCGAGGCCC
>JAWWDW010000188.1:0-4667 GCA_033719735.1 Robiginitalea sp.
CCCGATGTGCTGGCCTATATGGATTATTTTAAACAGGAGTACGACGGGGAATTCCTTGGGCCTTGTGAGCAATTCAGGTACGACCGGGTTATTCTGCTCCCGCCCTGGAAAGAGATCTATACCCGGGATGACGAAAGGCTTGAGAGTTTTGAGCAGGCCTGCGAAATCCACGAACACCTGGAACACACGTATCGTACCTGCGGTTATGAGGTCCGTACGCTGGGTTTCGGGACCGTGGAAACCCGGATAGGGTTATTGTTGAACGGACTCAGCGAGGGGCATGAATAACACAGCTAAAACGGTGCTGGAGCAATACTGGGGCCACAGCGGTTTTCGCGGTTCCCAGGAGAAAATCATCGAGGCCGCTTTGGGCGGATCCGATGTGATAGCCCTCCTTCCCACCGGTGGCGGGAAATCCCTGTGCTATCAAATCCCAGGCATCCTCCTCCCGGGCCTCTGCGTGGTGGTTTCCCCCCTGCTGGCCCTGATGGAAGACCAGGTCTCCGACCTTAATTCACGAGGCATCCGCGCAATGAGCCTTTCCGGAAAACTAAGCCAGGGAGACCTAATCCGAAAGCTCGACAACGTCGAATACGGCAGGTACAACTTCCTGTATGTATCTCCAGAACGTCTTCAACAAGAACTTGTTTTGGAGCGTTTTAAAAATTTAAATATCAACCTAATAGCGGTGGATGAAGCCCACTGTATTTCCCAGTGGGGATTTGATTTTCGCCCGGCATACCTGAAGTGTTCCGTATTTCGGGACCTGCTTCCAAAAACGCCCGTGATGGCCCTTACCGCGACGGCCACACCGGAGGTCATGGAGGACGTGGCGGAGTTGCTGCGCCTGCAGGATCCCGTCATTTTCAGGGATTCTATCCAACGGACCAACATCACCTACGCCGTCCTGAGGACCGAGGACAAAAACTACCGGCTTATGCGCCTGCTACAGCAGCATCCGGGCAGCGCTATCGTATATGTACAAACGCGGAGGGCTACGGTCCTCCTGGAGCGGTATTTGAAAAAACAGGGGATCTCGGCTGCGGCATTTCACGGGGGGATGGCTGCGGAGGACAAACAGGCCCTGCTCCGGGAATGGCAGGGCGGCAGTCTACGGGTCATGACAGCCACTAATGCCTTTGGGATGGGGATCGACAAGGCAAACGTACGCCTGGTAGTACATTTTGAGATCCCTGAGACCCTGGAGCATTATTTCCAGGAAGCCGGCCGTGCCGGCAGGGATGGAAAGACAGCCATGGCAGCCCTCCTGCTCGGACCTGACGATATTGGGCAGGCGCGGGACCGTTTCCTGGGGAACCTGCCCACAATCCGGGACGTTCTGAAAACCTATGAAAAGCTGAACAGCTATTTCAGCATCCCCTATGCGGAACGCTACGAGGATGCCCTCCCTTTTGATTTTGCGGACTTTTGTGAGACCTATCATTTGCCGACCGCCCTCACCTACAACGCCCTGGAGGTCCTGGACCGGCAAGGAGTCCTGACCCTCTCCCAACAATTCTGGCAGAAATCCCGCATTCAATTCACCTGCTCCAAACCGGTGCTCTGGAACTACCTCAAAACATACCCAAAGCTCCAAACCACCGTACAGACCCTGCTTCGGACCTACGGAGGGTTGTTCGATTTTGAAACCCCGGTAAACCTGCGGGCCATTTCAAAGAAATTGCAAATTTCGGAGGCCGCCTTAATGGCGCAGCTCAGGCAGCTCCATAAGGACGACATCCTCCGGATGGAAACCTCCAAAGGGGACTTGCAATTGCGGTTCCTCGTCCCCAGGGAGGATGAAAAAACCGTCTACGGTTTTGCCAGGCATCTGGAAGCCCGAATGAAGGTAAAACGCAGGAAAGTGGAGCGGATGGCCGATTACCTCAAAAACAATAGGGAATGCCGGCAGGTACAGTTACTGGCCTATTTTGGGGAGCGCCATGCTTCCCCCTGTGGTTCCTGTGATGTCTGCCTCGGGAGCCCGGTCATGGACGCGGACCAACAAGAGAACCTAAAAAGAACCATTCTCAATGCCCTGGAAAAAGGACCCAAGTCTTCCAGGGAATTGCTTGCAAGCGTCGATATTCCAGAAGAACCTGCCCTGCAGTGCCTCCGAAACCTCCTTCATGAGGGTTTGTTGACCCTGGGGGCCGAAAACCAATACCGTTTGTCATGAAAAAAAACCTGCGGATCGCATTTATGGGAACCCCGGAATTTGCAGTCGCTTCCCTGGAAGCCCTTGTAACTTCCGGATTTAATGTGGTTGTGGTGGTCACAGCCCCGGACCGCCCTGCCGGCAGGGGAAGGAAAATGACCGCCCCTGCTGTGAAGCAATACGCCCAAAAACAGGGAATCCCCGTCTTACAGCCCACCCGCCTTAAAGAGCCTGAATTCCTGGAGGAACTCGAGGCATACAACGCCAACCTGCAGGTGGTGGTGGCGTTCCGCATGCTGCCGGAGGTCGTTTGGAAGTTGCCAGCCTACGGCACCTTCAACCTGCATGCCTCCCTGCTTCCCGACTACCGGGGTGCTGCGCCCATTAACTGGGCGATCATCAAAGGGGAAACCCAAACCGGCGTGACCACGTTCTTTATTGATGAACAGATCGATACCGGGAACATCATCTTGCAGCAGCAAACCCCTATCGGCCCAGAGGATACCGCCGGGGACCTTCATGACCGGCTCATGGAGGTGGGGGCCAACCTCGTTTTGGAAACCGTCCAGCGCATTGAACGCGGCGGAGTGGAAACCCATCCCCAGAAACACCTTGCCTCCCCTAAATCGGCCCCGAAACTCAACCAGGAAAACACGCGCATTCCCTGGGAATCTGCTGCCGGGGAGGTTTACAACAGGATCAGGGGGTTATCCCCCTACCCCGGCGGCTGGACCCTTTTTGAAAACGGATCCGATCAGCTCCGGGTAAAGGTCTTCACCAGCACCCTTTCGGACAGATCCGTGGATGGAGATCCCGGAACGCTCAAACAGGAAGGGAAGCGGCTTTTTGTCGCCTGCGGCGATGGATGGCTGGAACTCCTTGAAATGCAATTGCCAGGCAAACGAAGGATGGCTGTCCATGAGATCCTCAACGGCCTTTCTTTGGAAAAGGGCGCCCATTTTCACTAATGCCCCACTGTATCGGGGCTGCCGAAGATTTATCAAAAATGGGCCGGGTTATCAACAAAGCTGTCAAGTTATCAACAAAATCCCGGATTTCCCCCGGATTTACTTGCGTTGCCGGCAAATCCATATAAATTTGTTTGCGCTTTGCAATATGTATAACAACTCTTAATTAATTTAAATTATGAACAAGACAGAATTAATCGACGCTATGGCTGCTGATGCCGGTATCACTAAAGCTGCCGCCAAAAAAGCACTGGAATCCTTCCTTGGAAATGTTGAAGGTTCCCTGAAAAAAGGAAATCGCGTATCCCTTGTAGGATTCGGCTCCTGGTCTGTTTCAAGAAGGAACGCCCGTGAAGGAAGAAACCCTTCTACCGGAAAAACCATCCAAATCCCCGCTAAAAATGTTGTAAAGTTCAAGGCTGGATCTGACCTCAGCGACGCTGTGAACTAAGTTACAGGGACCCTTACAATATCAAAGGCACTCAGCAATGGGTGCCTTTTTTATTTTGATAATATGGGGAGAAGTTCTATTTTAGAGAAGGTAAGCTGGTACCTGTATGATTGGTTTGAAGCCCAAAAAAGGGAAATTGTTGATCGCTGAGCCCTCCCTTACAGGAGATGTCTCCTTCAACCGGTCCGTGGTGCTTTTGGCAGAACACAACGATGAAGGTTCGGTCGGCTTTATCCTCAACAAGCCCCTGAACTACAGCATGAACGACCTGGTCGAAGAGATCGAGATGCCCTTCCCTGTATTCAATGGCGGACCCGTGGAACAGGACAACCTCTACTTCATACACAAGGTGCCCGACCTGATCCCCAATTCCGTGGAGATCTCTGATGGGATCTACTGGGGCGGAGACTTCGAAATTACGGTAACCCTTGTGAATTCCGGCAAGATCAGCCAGAATGACATCCGGTTTTTTCTGGGTTACTCGGGCTGGGCTTCGCTCCAACTCGATCAGGAACTCGATTCCAAGTCCTGGATTGTAGTGGCCAATAAATATGAAAGCGACATTATACAGCAGCCCGCTACTTCCTTCTGGAGGGACAAGATGATGGAGCTGGGCGGCCAGTACCTCCTCTGGTCCAACGCCCCTGAGAACCCCAGCCTTAATTAAACCCCTTCCGGGACCATTTCATTCAACAGGCTGGTCACCCGGGAGGCTGCCTCCTGGCTGTAATGGGCTTTTCGATAGCGCGTAATGGGCTGAACGCCCCGGGCGATGTCCAGCAGGAACAATTCATCGGCCTGCTGCAATTCGAAAGGACTGCTTACCTCCTCAACCCATTCAAACGGGCCTTCTTTAGCTGCCTGCTTCAGCAAATACCCCCGAAGGATCCCAGGCCTGCAGCCACTTTCCAGCGGAGGGGTCTTGATCATGTCTCCCTTTCTCAAAAACAGGTTTCCATGAAGCCCTTCCACGATTTCCTTCCGGTGATTGACCAGCAGGCAGGTGCCCAGGTCATTTTCACTGGCATAAATGCTCGCCAGCACCTGGGTGAGCTTATGGTTGTGGGGCAAACGGGACAGGGCACCCGTC
>JAWWDW010000189.1:0-4664 GCA_033719735.1 Robiginitalea sp.
GTAAAACATTGATTTCAGGCGCAAACCGGAGAATCATGGGATTGGTTTTTTGGATTCCTGAAGGTACGAATTAATCCGGGTCCATTCACGGGTTGTGCGGGCTGTCAAAACCTGTCGATGACCAAAACCCCTTTGTGTTCAAACCGGTCCATGGCCGGCAGGGCCCGGGCCGCCGCTTCCAGGGTAAGGGTCTTTTCGATAAGTTTCTCAGGATGTAGTTTCCCACCTTCGATCATCCGAAGCATTTCAGGGTACCGGTGGGCCTGCATCCCATGACTGCCCAGGATTTCAAGTTCATGGGCGATCACCAGATCCATGGGGATTTTGGGGTGCCGGTGGTCGCCCGCCATCAATCCCACCTGTATGTGCCTGCCCCGTTTTCGCAGGCCTGCGATGGAATTAAAGCAGGTCTCCGGATGGCCCAGGGCATCCAGGGATACATGGACGCCGCCACTGGTAAGCTCTTTTATGCGGGCAGGAATGTTTTGCATACGGGAAGCATTCAATGCATATGCCGCCCCCAGGTCCCGGGCAAGTTCCAGGCTGTCCTCCCGGATATCGACAGCGATGACCTCTGCCCCCAGGGCACTGGCGATCATAATGGCAGAGAGCCCCACACCCCCGCATCCGTGAACGGCCACAACCTGCCCTCCGCTTACCTTTCCCTGGTCCACCACGGCCCGGAAGGCGGTGATAAACCGGCATCCCAGGGTGGCCGCCGTGACGCTTTCGATCTCTTCCGGCAGCCTTACCAGGTTGGTATCCGCATAATCAATGGCCACGTACTCGGCAAAGGAACCCCAGTGCGTAAACCCGGGCTGGGACTGCTGGTCGCACACCTGGTGGTTTCCCGAAAGGCACTCCCGGCAATGGCCACAGCCACAGACAAAAGGCACCGTAACCCGGTCCCCTTTACGGAAATTTTTGACCTCCCGACCGGTATCCACCACTATGCCTGCCAGTTCATGCCCGGGGACATGGGGCAGGCGGATGTCCGGGTCGTGCCCCATCCAGCCGTGCCAGTCGCTCCGGCAGAGCCCTGTGGCTTCCACCCGGATGACTGCGCCCTCCGGCCTGGGTTTGGGGTCCGGCACTACACGGACGGTCAGGGGACCCTGGAACTTTTCATAAACCAGCGCTTTCATATCAGGAGATGGCTTTTTCGGGTTGAAGTTTTAACCCGTAATAGGCATTGATCAGGTAGATGATATTAGCCACCGGCGCAACCACTATGAGTTGCTGCCAGTTCATGATACCGACATAGGCCACAGTAGCGGCTGCTGTGAATATGGCAGAGAGGACCATGGCAGTAGCGCGAAGCCATT
Organism: Robiginitalea sp.; assembly: GCA_033719735.1. Taxonomy (GTDB): domain Bacteria; phylum Bacteroidota; class Bacteroidia; order Flavobacteriales; family Flavobacteriaceae; genus Robiginitalea. The sequence continues at coordinate 1,326 of JAWWDW010000189.1, forward strand.
GGGGTAGGAGCCTGTCTTCCCGGTAGAGGTAAAACACCCCCAGGAAAAACAGTATGTTCCCGAAAAGAAATACGGTGGAGGCTATCTGGTTGGCCATTTCAGCCAGTTCCAGTGGGGTCCCCCGGTACCCTCCCAACATGATGGGGTAGAGGAAAAGAAGGACCAATTGCCCGACGGTGATAAGGACCCAGGAAAATTTCCTGAAATGGATCGCAAAGTAAAAGGCGCCCACGGCAATCATCGCCATAAGCAGAAGTTCAGCCTTCCAGTGCCCTCCAAAGGTCTCCCAGTGTTCGTTCATGTAACGGTAGACTGCCTGCCGGTCCCCGGGCATCCCTCTCATGAGCATTACATAGGTGACGATAACTACATTGATTAGTAGAGACCCCACGGACCAAAAGAATTTTGCGAGTTTCATGAGCTTGGCGCTTTATTGATTGGTTAAACACCCGGGTTCACCATTTCCGGTGGATGATGAACCCGTTCTCAATTTTTTCAAATCCGATTTTGGGATAATATCCCATGGCCCCAGTGGCCGACAACAGGAGCAGGCTGGCCTGTGGTCCAATCTCCTTTTGCGTGGCTTCAATCAGCATCATGCCAACCCCCTGTTTTTGGTATTCTTTTCGAACGGCCAGGTCTGAAAGGTAGCACGCATAGCAAAAATCGGTGAGGGACCTTGCAATCCCAACCAGTATCCCTCCGTCCCAGGCGGACACTATCAGGTTTGAATTTACAAACATGTTTCTGATTCGCTCCGGGTCCCCAACCGGGCGCCGGATCCCTGAACTATTGTACAGGTCTATGATAGCTTCTGTGTCGGGACAGTCTCCTGCCCGGTAGTCCACCTTTGTCATTCAAACAAGCTTACATTTCAGGTTTCAGGGGATCCGCACCTGCATCTCGAAGGATGGTATTGATCGGTTCCCGATGCTCATTCAGGGCCCCTTCCAGTTCCCCGAGATGCTGCTCCAGTTCTCCTGAGAGTTCATTGAAAACCTTGTAGGCTCCATCCGTGGGCCTTGCATCCCCGGTCTCCAGGCTCCGTCTGAGCGAAGCCAGGCGGTTGTTCAGTTTGATCGGGAAATTCAGCGGGTCCTGGTTGGACTGGTTCCGTACCTGGTAAAGCGCTTCCTCCACCGCCCCGATCTGTTGCAGGAAAGGGGCAATGGTGTTTTCATAGGCCCGGGCCGGGATCTTATCCCGGTTGGAAACCAGGTGGTCCCGTATTTCCCGGATCCGGATCACCGCCTGATTGGCGGCACTGGTTTTCTCCACGATCTTTTGGGCCAGCTCAAATTGCTCCTTCAGGTCGGCCTCTATGATCCCTTTGAGGTTGGGGTCCATCCGGATCCCGAAGTCGTATGTTTGCACCTGGTCCCCGGTTTTCATCCGCACCTTGTACCTTCCCGGAGGGGCTTTGGGCCCCCGTTTCGGGCGGGCACTCCAGATGATCATCCCCTCGAATTCCGTGGCACCAGGGTATCGGAGGTCCCAAGTCCAGGAATTCAACCCCTGGGCCGTAGTCGGCTTGGTGGATCCGCCCCTGCGCCACCAGGGAATGTTCGGGTCTTCTTCGTATTCCGGTTTGCTCCCGGTAAAGGTGCCGATCACCTTGTCTGCGGCATCGAGGATTTCAAAGGTGATGGTATCCAGCGGTTCTTTCAGGTAATACTGGATTTTGGCGTCGTAGACCCCACGGATGGCATCTGCAGGCTGGAAAAGGACGGCCTGCTGGTTCTTCATGGCTTGCGTATACTGCCGCAGGGGCTGGATATCATCCAGGATCCAGAAGCCCCGGCCATGGGATCCGACCACCACATCGTTTTCCTTGACGACCAGGTCCCGGATGGGCGTGTCCGGGAGGTTGAGCTGCAGGGGCTGCCAGAGTTCCCCGTCGTTCATGGAGAAGTAGACCCCGTGTTCGGTACCCAGAAAGAGGAGTCCCTGCCGCACCGGGTCCTCCCGGACAGCCCGGGCAAAATGCCCGTCTGCAAGGCCGTTGGTGATCTTTGTCCAGGTCTTTCCGAAGTCGTGGGTTTTAAACACGTAGGGCTGCCGGTCATCCACCTGATAGCGGTTTGCGGCCAGATACAGGGTGCCTGCTTGGTGCCGGGATTCATCGATGATGCTCACCCGTGAGAATTTTGGCAGACCCTCAGGGGTGATGTCTTCCCAGGTTTCGCCCCCATTCCGGGTGATGTGTACCTTGCCGTCATCGGACCCCGCCCAAATCGTATTGATGTCGTGCCAGGAAGGGGCCAGGGCAAAGACCGTTGCGTAAATTTCGGGCCCGTTCATATCCATGGTGATAACCCCTCCGGTTTTCCCCAGGGTGCTGGGGTCCGCATAGGTCAGGTCCGGGCTGATGCGCTCCCAGGATTGTCCGTCGTCCGTGGTTTTCCAAATGTGCTGGGAACAGGTATACATGACGCTGGGGTCCTGGGGGGCAAACATGATGGGAAAGGTCCACTGCCAGCGTTCCGGGAGGGACTCCGCGGGCTCCCCGGAGAAGAACCGGGGGTATACCTGTATGTCCCGGATCTGGCCGTTGCTCCGGTCGTACCGGGTCAGCAGGGCCCCCTGGCTGCCGGCGTAGAAGATATCCGGGTTTTCCGGGTGCTGGGTGATCCATCCGCTTTCGCCCCCACCCACGGCATACCACCACCCATGGTTGGGGCCCCTTGCCTGCATGTGCCCCCAGCCGTCACTTGGCATGGCCAGGGTGCTGTTGTCCTGCTGTGCCCCGGCCACATGATAGGGAACATCGCTGGTAGCCATCACGTGGTAGAACTGGGAGGTGGGGTAATCCTGTTCGGTCCAGCTCTTGCCCCCGTTGATACTGACGTTGCCCCCACCGTCATTGGAGTTGATCATCCGGTCCGGGTTGTTCGGGTCGATCCAGAGGTCGTGGTTGTCCCCGTGGGGTACCCGGATCGTCGTATCGAAGGTTTTGCCCCCATCGGTAGACTTGTAAAAGCCGGTGTTCAGGCAGTAGACCGTATTTTCATCCTGCGGGTCTGCATAGATGCGGGAGTAATAGAAAGCCCGTTGCCGGAGCTTCCGCTCCTCGTTGGTACGCTCCCAGGTAGTACCCCCGTCATCGGAGCGAAACACGCCGCCTTCATTGGCCTCTACAATCGCCCATACCCGGTTGGAATTGACCGGGGAGACGGTTACCCCTATCTTTCCAATCGGGCCATCGGGCATCCCGGCATTGCCGGTCAGATCGGTCCAGGTATCGCCCCCGTCTGTGGATTTCCAGAGCTTGCTGTCTCCGCCGCCACCCCACATCTTCCATGCCTTGCGGTAGACCTCCCAGGTGCTGGCATACAAAAC
>JAWWDW010000190.1:0-4664 GCA_033719735.1 Robiginitalea sp.
GCAAGGTGGTCTGTGTGGTAGCCGTCCCACAGAAATCAAGGGCCTCGTCGTCGAAGTCGATGGCTTCTATCTGTAGCTCCCCATCGGACCAGGCAAGCGCGCTGATGAATACCAGAAAGAACAGCAGATTTTTCACAGGGCCAAAGGTACGCGAAAGCGGCGAAATTGTCCCAAAGTTCAGTCCGATTTTGGGCCCGTTTAGGGGAAACGGTTATTTTTGGAGCATTCTTAACAGGGTTTATGAAACAGGTATATCTGGACAATGCAGCAACCACCCCGCTCAGGGAAGAAGTCATCGAACGCATGCACGATGTCCTGAAGGCGTGTTTTGGAAACCCTTCTTCCACGCATGCCTTTGGCAGAACCGCAAAGTCGGGTATCGAAAAAGCCCGAAAGACGATCGCCGCACGACTGAATGCCCAGCCGGGAGAGATCATTTTTACTTCGGGAGGCACGGAGGCAGACAACATGCCGCTGCAAAGCGCTGTCCGGGACCTGGGGGTACAGACCCTGATCACTTCCCGCATCGAACACCATGCCGTCCTGCATACGGCGGAGGCCCTTAAGGAGCAATACGGCATCCGTGTGGAATACGTTCCCCTCGATGCGTATGGTAACCCCGACCTGGACGCCCTGGAAGGCCTGCTCAGCTCAGATACTTCTAAAAAACTCGTAAGCCTGATGCACGTGAACAACGAAATCGGCAACCTGCTCGACCTGGAGGCGGTGGGGGCGCTCTGCCAGCGTTACGGGGCGCTTTTCCACTCCGATACGGTACAGTCCATCGGGCATTTCCCCTGGGACCTTCAGAAAACCCCGGTGGATTTCCTTACGGCGGCAGCCCATAAATTCCACGGTCCCAAAGGCGTCGGTTTTGCCTATATCCGGAAGGACTCAGGGCTGAAACCGATGATTTTCGGCGGGTCCCAGGAACGCGGCTTCAGGGCGGGGACGGAAGCCTTCCACAACATCGCAGGGCTGGAGACCGCCTTTGAACAAGCATATGAGCACCTGGAGGAGGAACGCACCTATATCACCGGCCTGAAGGCTTATTTTATAGAACAACTCAAAAAGGCGGTACCCGGGGTCGCCTTCAATGGGCTTTCCGGAGACCTGGAAAGGAGTACCTATACGCTGGTGAACCTGAGGCTGCCCCTGGACGCCTCCAAAGCACAGATGCTTCAATTCCACCTGGACCTGAAGGGGATCGCGTGTTCGAAAGGGAGCGCCTGCCAGTCGGGGAGTTCCGGAGAATCCCATGTGCTGGCCGAGATTCTGAGCGAAGAAGAACTTGCAAAACCCTCCCTGAGGTTTTCCTTTTCCTGCTACAATACCCGGGAAGAACTCGATTATGTCATAGAGGTGCTGGAGGCCTTTGTGAAGTCCTGAAACTAAATCCTCAGTTCCCCCGGCGGCTCTCTTTGTCATAGGGGAATTTGCGCGCGGCCTTTATCATCATCTTATCGATGAGGTCATCCGTGTTTTTGCCGCTTTTACGGGTAATTTCCTGCTCGTACTTCCATAGGAGCTTTCCCGTACGGCCGTCGCTTATTTTGATGCCGATCCGACCGTAATCGGCATCTCCCAGGATGTAATCCAGAAAACTGAAATCCGAGGGAAGCCCGTCGGAAAGGAGGATGTTCATATCCAGGTTCCCGCTTACGATGCCGTCTACCTGCAGGATTTCTGCCAGTTCCTTTATGGTGTACCGGTCGATGTTTTCAAAGGAGATGTCGTTGCGGGTAAGCAGGGCATTGGTATCTTCGCTGTTCTGAAAGGAAACGGTGAATTTCTTCTTTTTTTTGCCTCTCCCGAAATAGGTCTCCAGGGCATCCTGTACGGCATACCCCTCTTTTTGTTCAAGGCTCCTGAGTTCCGATGGCGGAAGCTTTTCGCCCAGGTCCAGATGTGTGAAAAACGGCAAAATGGCGAGGACCTCGTGGTTTTGGCTGAGTTCCTCAAAGCGGTTGCTTTGATAGATGTCCTTTTGTCCTGTAGCCACCCCAAAGGACATCAGGAAAACCAGGAATAGGAAAGATTGCAGCGATTGCCTCACAGTAGTAGCCGGATTTTCAGGCGTTAAACGGATGCAAAAATAGCAAAAAACACAGGGATGCATTCCTAAAAAGTTCCCAATTCTCTGGCTCTTTTCCGGGGGTCACCTCCTGAAGAACTGGGTTCGGAACGTAGTGGTATTGCCCACATTGTCGGTGACCTCCACCTCCAGTTCACACTGGCGTTGGCCCAGGATGCGGTCGTCGAAATTATACGTGAGCGTTTTGGTTTTGGGTTCGTATTCCATGAGGATCCACCGGCCATTTAATTTGCCGGAATAACTGGCGATGCCACTGAGGTCATCCGAGATACGAAGGCTCAGGTAGCGGTAATTCGTCAGCCATTGTTTTTCTTTGAAATTCCTCGGACGCACACTCGGGGGAACCGTATCCACGGCCAGGGTATACCGGCCCAGGTTCCTGCTGCGGGCGGTAAAGGTCTGCCCCCTTCGGTAGGTACGCTGGTATTGGGGACGGTCGTCCTCGTCCAGACGGGCGATGAAATACTTCCGGTGCTCTGATGGGGGGATGTGGGAAACATCAAAGGACAGGGTGAAATTCCGATGCAGTGGAATGGAGGGTTCGTGGAGTTTCACCCAAAGGGAATCCGAAGACAGGTCCAGGTAGGTATCCCCGTAAAAACTACCGGCGGGAAAATAGACCCGGGCCCGGCCCAACTCAAAACTGCCCGGTTTGTCGGCGTGGACATAGAAGGGGGTTTTGGCCTCTTCGGCAGCCTGCAGAACCGGGAGTCGTGCGCCTTCCACAGGGATACGCAGTACCGTCGCGTTGCCCGCCAGGTCGGACACTCTTAGTTCCACCTGATACCCCTCTCCGGGTACCACCTGGATCCTTCCCTCGTTATAAAGGGTATTGTAGAGACTCAGGTGGTTTCCTGCCGACCTGAAAAGTTTCTGGATCCGGTTCCGGTAGCGGGCGTAATGTTCATAATCGATCAGGGTATTGATATAACGGGTTTCCCCAAAGGAAAAGGCCTTGAAATCCATGTCCGTGTAGGTCTTTCCATTGACGCGTTGCTCTACCCTGTAAACCCCGTTCTTGTTTGCCGCCAAATCCTGACGGTCATAGGTTTCGATTCCAAAACCAATAAGGCCGGAGGCGGTAACGGGCTCGGCCAGATAGGTCCCGTCCGCCTGCCGGCTGAACGGGATTTCGATGCGCTTTTGACTTTGGTTTACCTGTGCACTGTCCGAGAGGGGATAGGCAAACAGCCCGGTAATGTTAGGATTTGTGGCATCCCTGACCGAAAAACCGTAGAGCAGGGGATTTGTGGGCTTCTCATCCATGCTGTTCCGGATTTCGAAATGCAGGTGCGGACCGGAGGACCCCCCCGTATTCCCTGAATACGCAACCGTATCCCCCTTTGAGACGGTCAGTTCCCCGTACTGCGGAAAAACCTCCACCTCATACCGTTGTTTTTCGTATTGAAGCTTTTTGACATACGCCTCGATTTCGGGCCCGAATTTTTGGAGGTGGGCGTAGACCGAGGTATAACCGTTCGGATGGGCAATGTAAAGCGCCTTTCCATAGCCCCAGTGGCTGATTTTTATGCGGCTTACCGTGCCGTCCTCCACGGCATAGACCGGAAGCCCCTGTCGTTGTTGCGTCTTGATGTCAATTCCCGCATGGAAATGATTGGACCTCAACTCCCCGAAAGTCCCGGACAGGATAAGGGGGATGTCCAGGGGGGACTGGAAATTGGTTTCCGGGCCGCCGTTCTGTCCCCTGGACCAAAGGCTGCAACACAGTGCCAAAACGATCCAAACCTTGTTTTTCATAACTGAAGCTTAGAGCGAAATTAAGGATTCACGGCGCAACTCAAAAACAGTCGCGGGGTCCGTTTCCACCTAAAAATGGCATGCAAAGGCCGCCCCGTTGGCCTTCCCCGGAATAAAAAAAAATTATTGTGAAGTCCGGTCCGGAAATGTTACCTTTGTGTAAACACATCGTTGTAAGCCAATGAGTGAATTGGTCGAGATCGTAGACTCCCTCGAAAATAAAATCAGCAAGTTGTTGCACAAAATGGATTTGTTGCAGCAGAGCAGGCTGAACCTGGAGAGGGAAATGGAATCGCTTCGCAGCGATTACGAGGCCGCCCAAAGATCCGTTGAAGAATGGGAGGAGAAATACAAATCCCTGAAGCTGGCAAACACGATGTTGGGCAGTGAAACCAATAAAACAGAAGCCAAGCTCAAAATAAATCAGTTAATCAGGGAACTGGACCATTGTATTGTCCAGCTCGCTGAATGACGTCTAAAGTTCAGAATGACCGAAAAGCTCAAGATCAAATTGTCGATTGCGGACCGTGTTTATCCGCTGACCATTGATCCCTCCCAGGAGGAAGGCTTGCGGAAAGCGGCCAAGAATATTGAACAACTGGCCAAAAAATTCGAACAAAACTACGCCGTCCGCGACAAACAGGATGTGCTGGCCATGTGCGCCTTGCAATTTGCATCCAAAATTGAGCAGGGGGGCATAGAAAAAATGGAGGATACCAGGGAGGTGACCGAACGACTCAGGTCTCTCGAGCAACTGGTCACTTCGAAGATGAGCTCGCGCTAAGTTCTTTAACATACAAACGATACTGCC
>JAWWDW010000191.1:0-4598 GCA_033719735.1 Robiginitalea sp.
ATGAAGAAACAGCTCGACAAGATTGAAGCCAAATACCGGATCGTGCTGGAAGCCCTGTTTTTTGAGGGCATGACCCAGCAAGAGGCCAGTGACGAACTGGGGATCCCCCTGGGGACCATCAAATCGAGGCTGAAAATCGGGTTACGGGAACTCAAGAAAATTTACGGGGCCGCATCCCTCCTGCTCTTTACGCTAATGCAATGGTTATGAAAGAAAAAGTACGCATTTTCCTGGACACCGACCTGTTGGAAAAATACCTCCTCGGCACTACTTCTGCAGAAGAAACGGCCCGGGTGGAACGATACATCGCCATGTATCCGGAGGTTCGTAAGACCTATCATGAACTGGAAGAAAACCTGGAGGCTTTTGCCAGGCTCTACTCCCGGAAAACCCCGGAAGGCCTTCGCGAACGTATTTTCAGCAGCATCAGGAGCCAACGGACCGGGCGCAAACGTTTTATGCGCTACGCGATAGCGGCCAGCATCGCTGCCCTCTTCTTTGCGGGTTCCTCTTATTTTTTCTGGAACCAGAACCAGAGCCTGCAGCAGGAAAATGCCATTGTAAGCAATAAAATCCGGGTACTGGAGGCGGATATGAAAGAGCAACTGGAAGATGTTCGAAACCAGTTCATCGTACTGAACAACCCCCAGACGCGTAAATACCTGGTCAACGGAAACAAAAAGGCCCGGGATTTGAAGGCCATCGCTTATGTAAACCCGGTGAAGAAATTGTCGTATATCAATGTCCGGAACCTGCCACAGCTTCCCGAAAACCAGTGCTACCAGATGTGGGCCGAAGTCAACGGGGAGATGGTAAACCTTGGGATCCTTAAGGACCTCGATGACAAAGACAAGCTCCTGGCCCTGCCTTACGGGGAAAAAGCCATGGGGTATATCACCATTGAGCCGGAAGGGGGCAACACCTCCCCCACGGTACAGAATATCGTGGCGAACATCAAGTATTAAAAGGGGTACGACCCCTGCAAAGGCCCCTTTTGAAAAGGGGCTTTTTTTGTATCTTTGCACAAACTGTTCCCTATGAAACTCGTATTGCTTACTATTGGGCTGCTCGGGCTCGCATTTGCCGGGATCGCCATCAAAATATGGTCAAAAAAGGACGGTAAATTCGCGGGAACCTGTGCCAGTCAGAGCCCCTTCCTGAATAAAGAAGGTGCTGCCTGTGGTATGTGTGGGAAACTTCCTGAGGAACAGGAATGCAGGCAGGAGATCCAGTCCTGACAAGGCTCCTGTCCTGAGCAGGCATCCGCACCCATAAATTTTAGTTTTTGCCCCCGGAAGACGACATACGGCATACCATAGAAAAGGCTGTGGCAGGCGATCAGAAGGCCTACAGCCAGCTCCTCGACCGCTACTGGCCCGAAGTCTACCACTTCCAGCTAAAGCGGACCCGGAACGAAAACGACGCCGAGGACATTACCATTCAGACCTTTGCCCGTGCCTTTGATAAAATAGACACCTACGACCCGACGTTCGCCTTCAACACCTGGCTGATCACCATTTCCAAAAACCTGCATGTGGATTTGCTGCGCAAACGCAAACGCAATGTACTGGAACAACGGGAAAACAATTCGAACGAGGCCATGAAACGGGTGCTGGACGAAAGCCCGAGTGCGGAGGACCAGCTCATCATTGAACAAAACCTCAAAACCCTGCTGGAAAACATCCGGAAGCTCAAGGCGAGCTACCAGCAGGTGATCGAACTGAGGTTTTTTCGGGAAATGAGTTATGCCGAAATCGCTCAGGAGCTGGACGAACCCGTTGGCAATGTTAAGGTTAAGCTCCTGAGGGCCAAAAAATTACTCGCCTCCCTCATATCCGACAGCGGCAAAACGAACTAGTCTGAGCATCTCCCGGTGTCCCGCGTGCCAGGGTCCGCCCCTGCAACCTTTTTTTGTTCGTATATTTGCTAAAAATTGTCCTATGAGCACCACCACTGTGGAATCGGTCAAACCCCCAAAGGGAAAACCCAAATGGCTGCGGGTAAAACTGCCTACGGGCAAGAAGTATACCCAGCTGCGAAACCTGGTTGACACCTACGACCTTCACACCATCTGTACCTCAGGCAGTTGTCCGAACATGGGCGAGTGCTGGGGGGAGGGCACGGCAACCTTTATGATCCTCGGGAACGTCTGTACCCGGTCCTGCGGGTTTTGCGGTGTAAAGACCGGACGGCCGGAAGAAGTGGATTGGGCCGAACCCGAAAAAGTGGCCCGTTCGATAAAAATCATGGGGATCCGGCATGCCGTGATCACCTCTGTGGACCGGGATGACCTCAAGGACATGGGTTCCATCCTCTGGGCGGAAACGGTCAAGGCGATTCGCAGGATGAACCCGGAGACCACGCTGGAGACCCTGATCCCTGATTTCCAGGGGGTGGAACGCCACATAGACCGCATCCTGGAAGTAGCGCCTGAAGTCATCTCCCACAACATGGAAACCGTGCGGCGGCTGACCCGCGAAGTTCGCATCCAGGCCAAATACGACCGCAGCCTGGGGGTCCTGCGCTATCTCAAGGACCAGGGGGCCAACAGGACCAAATCCGGGATCATGCTCGGGTTGGGAGAGCAGGAGGAAGAGGTACTACAAACCCTTGAGGACTTAAGGGATGCCGGGGTGGACGTGGTTACCATAGGCCAGTACCTGCAACCCTCGAAAAAGCACCTGCCGGTCAAGGCTTTCATCACCCCGGAACAATTCGACAAATACCGGGAAATCGGCCTGGGGATGGGCTTCCGCCATGTGGAGAGCGGCGCGTTGGTCCGTTCCTCCTACAAAGCGCACAAGCACATTGACTGAGCCTGCCCGCCCCACAGACTGATTCACCATGGAAAACATCACCCTGGGTATTAATGGCTTTGGAAGGATCGGCCGCACCCTCTACCGCCTCCTTGAAGACGAGCCCACCATCCGCGTGGCCCTGGTCAACGACCTGGCCGACGCCCCCACCCTGGGGCACCTGCTCAAATACGACAGCATGCACGGCAGGTATCCCACCGCTGTGGAGACCGGCGACGACTTCATCCGAACCCCTTCCCAGAAAACCAGGGTCACCCGCTTTCAGCATCCGGGGGAGATCCCCTGGAAAGAGGCCGGGGTGGACCTGGTGGTGGAAGCCACGGGCCGCTTCAAAACCCGGGAACTTCTGGAGGCCCACTTGCTGGCCGGGGCCCCGAAGGTCCTCCTTTCGGCCCCACCCGAAGAAGACCAGATCCCGATGATCGTTTTCGGGATCAACCACCAGACCCTGGATAAGGAAGACCGGATCTTCAGCAACGCCTCCTGTACCACCCACAATGCGGCACCCATGCTGCAGATCCTCGATACACTTTGCGGCATCGAACAGGCCTACATTACCACGGTGCACTCCTACACTTCGGACCAGAGCCTCCACGACCGTCCCCACAGGGACCTCAGGCGTGCCCGGGCAGCTGCCCAGTCCATCGTGCCAACCACCACGGGGGCGGCCAAGGCCCTTACCCGGATTTTCCCGCACCTGGCAGCCGTGATCGGGGGATGCGGCATACGGGTTCCCGTACCGAACAATTCCCTTACCGACATCACTGCCAATGTGCGTAAACCTGCTAGTATTCAACAAATTAATGCTACATTTAGGGAATTTTCTGAACAAAAGCTCAAAAACGTCCTGCAGTACACCGAAGATCCGATCGTTTCGGTCGATATAAACAATAGTTCATACTCGTGTACGTTTGATTCTCAGATGACTTCGGTGATCGGGACCATGGTGAAGGTAATCGGCTGGTACGACAACGAAACCGGGTACAGCAGCCGGATTATCGACACCGTGAAATGGCTTAAGGAAAAAGACTATTTGTGACCTGGAAGCTACCACATATCCTTTTGTTTTACCTGGGCATTGCCCTGCTGTTCCCATTGGGTGAAACCCATGGGCAGGAGACGATTATAATTGACCCCGATTTTCATCAACTGATCACGGAGGCACGTGCCTATAAAAACCAGGACAAGATGGACCTTGCCCTCAAGGCTTTGGAGGAAGCGGCGGACTGGGCAGAGGATAACGAAAACGAAAGGGCTGCCATCCAGACACAAAACATGTTTGCAGAGGTATACCTGCTCCGCGGGGAGGTAGACAGGGCTACCTCTTCCTTTTTTCAGGCCCGAAATCTGCTGGAAGACAATACCTACAATGAAGGGTTGGCATACTACCTTCTGGTCGATGCCGAGCTTACACTTGAAAATGACAGCCTCAAACTGTACACTTCGGCATTACAAACAGTACTTGACGCTAAGAAAACAAACAACAACAGGAACCTCTTGAACCGGGCAGCCCTGCTGGAAGGGAGGATTTTTGAACTTATGAACAGGCCGGATTCTGCCATAATCCGGTATAATTCGCTAAGGGGGGATAATTCAGATCCCTACGAAAAGGATTATCTGCGCTCCGCTGCCCACCTTTCCCTTGCCCAGTTATATGCTTCTCAGGATAAGGTAGCGGAAGCCATCACAAATGCGGAAAGCGCCCTTGAGATTGCCAAGACCAATGAATTCCAACGGGAATACGCCGAAAGCAACCAGTTGCTCGCAAAGCTCTACAAGCAA